>JAGPIU010000247.1 GCA_018054805.1 Paludibacter sp.
GGAATAATACGACCAATCCCACGATTGTACTTTGAAGTAAGCACCGTTTTTATTGGCATAAGCCTGTACTTCGTCGTATTCTTTCTGAGCTGCAGGCTTGTAAGCCACAAGCAATTTATTCAGCAGGTCGTACACATTTTCCTTGTTTTCGGCCATACGCTGCACCAAAGCCTGATCGGCATAGCTGTTTTTTCCGAGGAGTTTTGCAATTTCGAGACGGGCATTGGCAATTTTGCGGATATTCTCAAGGTTATCGAATTCACCGCCCTGCATATTGCGGGTAGCATAAGCCATATATAATTCGCGACGGAGATCGCGGTTGTCGGCATATTTCATCACAGGCACATAAGTCGTGGCTTTGAGGTCGAGCATCCAGCCTTCTTTTCCGGCTTTTTTAGCGTTCAGCGCTAACATTTCGAGCACATCGGCTGGCAATCCGGCCAACAGATTTTTATCGGTAATGTGCATATTCCAGTTGTTGGTTTCTTTCAGCACATTCTGTCCGAAATTCAGCGTAAGCATACTCAACTCTTTCGAGAGTTTACGATATTTCACTTTGTCATTTTCCGAAAGATTAGCACCGTTGTCGGCAAAACCATCGTACGTTTTTTTCAGCAAAGTGCTCTGTTCCGGAGTCAGTTTCAGTTTATCGCGTCCTTCGTAAACCACTTTCACTCTTTCGAAAAGTTTCTCGTTCAGGCGAATGCTGTTGGAATGTTCAGTTAACAGTGGTGACATTTTTTGCGCAATAGTCTGCAATTCGTCGTTTGTTTCAGAGCCCAGCAGGTTGAAAAAAGGCGAACTCACTTTATTCAGCAAACTTCCGGCTTTGTCGAGCGCCACAATTGTGTTTTCGAAAGTAGGTGCTTTCGTATTGTTCACAATCTCGTTTATTTCGTTCATGTGCTGCTTCATGGCTTCCTCGAAAGCAGGCACATAATGCTCGGTTTTAATCTGATCGAAAGGTATGGTTTGATGAATTGTTTTGTAAGGCGAAAGCAGCGGATTAGCCGCCAGTGCAGCCCCTGCTACAGAAATTGCTGTCATAAGTAATAATAATTTTGTTTTCATTCAAGTCTTCAATTAAAAATAATCTGTATTTATTCGTATTTAATTAGTTTTATATTCAGGAAAATTTCACCAGCCCTGGCTCTGAGAAAATAAACAGCATTTGGCTGGTCCGATAAGTCAATCACACCAGTCGTTGCTCCGTTCATTTGTGTTTTAACCACACGCCCACTTACATCGTAAACAGCCCAGCTATCTGCTTCAATTTCGGCAGGATTATAATAGAAAATGCCCGAAGAAGGGTTGGGAAATACTTTTAAAACAGTCTGATTAGCTTTATAATTAGTTTCAATGTTGTTTGCTTCCGAGTAGCTAATCAGCATTTTCTGCCCGTAAGCTATCAGCATTTCGCCATTGAAATTGTAAGGGATTCTGGAATTTACAGGATCGCCCGTGTTTCCTCCCCAAAAGCCATACACCGATTCTATTTCTTCCACATCGGGATTTGCGGTTGTCAGATATCTGATATTGACTGTATTTCGCCATTCGCTATACACAGGTAACGACAAATGTTTTGCTAACAGCTTATCACGGTCATCATATTTATACACATACCGAAGATTCTTCTCCCAAACCATTGAATTCCAATAAAAATAAACCTCTTCGATAAGTCGCTTTGCTTCGTCATAACGATATATTTGCATTTTAGAATTTTCCCACACTCCGGTCACAGAATCGCATTTTCTGAATCGCTCCGACGACACCAGCGTAGTTCCCGGTTTATAAAACCATTGCACTTCGCTTTTTGTCTGCCAGAGTGTATCGTTCACGTATGCTTTTTCTATCATCGACACAGGATTTCCGGCTTCATTGTATTTGTAATCAAACATATACCTTGAATACATTCCATTCGGCTTTTGGATATGATGTGTTTCGGTCGAAAGTTTCCCTAAATTATAATTGTACATAACCGAATCAATCAATGCAGCATTTCCATTTACAATCCGCCGGCTTGTTTTGTTTTTCAGCAAACCATTTTCGAAAAGACTTGTGGTGGTTTTATTTAAATTTTCGGCAATAGCTGTTCCTGCAAAATGCTCTTCAGTCAATATATCTCCCCTACGGCTCTCTTTTATCACATAGTCGTCAACCCACATATTTTCTTTCCATTTGCGGCCAATCTGAATTTCCGGCTTATTTTCGTAGTAAACCCATTCCGTTTGGTCGGTATTCACCCAACCGGAACTTATCCGCAGCGATCGGGTCTCCAGCAAAACGCGTTTTTGTTGATCGTAGAGATATGTATGCTTAAATACCGAATCGTTACGGTGTAATTGAATTTCAGTTACAAGTCTGTCGGGAGAAGCAAAAAGCATATTGATTGAAAACACAATCAGTATGCTCCACATAAAACAAGACCTTAATATATTGTTAATCATTAAAATAGTTATCTTCTGAACTTCAATTTAAAGCTTCCAAAAATACACATAATTATTTAAAA
>JAGPIU010000038.1 GCA_018054805.1 Paludibacter sp.
CTTATCCACGAAGGATTATTGGGCGACGAATACGTGATGGTGCAGATATTTCCTTCCTGAAGATACGATTCCAGTTTTGCACGAAGTTTTTCACCCCTGTAGCTCAGTATGTCGAAAGATTTAAAGGGAAGTCCGCACAGATTCAGTTGCGATTTGTTCACCGGAAATCCGGGGTCGATAAACAGTGTGTAGGGTTTTTCAGGGTTGGAACGTCCCATAGCCAGCAATGCGGCAAAACTGCCCTGCATGCCACCCACAGTAGGAATGCAGCAGGCAGGAGATACGTCGATATCCATGAATCGTTTTGCAAAGCGCGAAATCTCTGTTTTGGCAAAAGGTATTCCTTCGATGTTCGGATAAATGCGTGCCAAGCCCATTTTTAAAGCTTCGTGTTCGGCTTTTACGCCAATTTTGCTTGGCTCCAGACCGGGAACACCCATCTCCATGTGGATAAATTCCTCACCACTTTCCTGCTCGATCTGTGCCACCAGTTTTCCTACTTCGCGTATCGAAAGGCGCGTAATGTCGCTCTCGCCAAACTGAGCAAATAAGCTGTCTACTATTTCTTTTGTAATCATTGTCTGTTCTGTTGTAAAATCATTCTTTTCAGAGCCCCCAATTTGTACGATTTTATTTCCGAGGTAATCAGATTAGGCCCTGCATAATATCTCAGATATACATCGTTCGCCTCCAGTATCCTTTCAATAATTTCATTGTCAAGAATACGGGTCATTTTGTAAGTTTTCAGATGTTGCTCGCTATACCCGGTCACGACATCAACTTTCGAGGAGTCGGCCTTCATAATACTTGAAGTATTTTCATTCAGTTTTGTGAAAACACCATTCTCCAACGTTGTGTTATTCATTTCAATAACCTTTTTGTCGATTACAATATACATTTTGTCCGACAATTCGAAACTACCATAAGGCATAGTGATTACGTCGTACATTGTGTAAACCATTTCGCCATTACTATTTCGTTCTTTTACAATGCTTACAGTTTGCGAGTACTCCTGTTCGCGTATTTCATTCTTGCTGAATACTGCATCGTAACGTTGACGCTCAGTGTTTAAAACTTCGTCGTATTGACTTGAAATACTGGTGGATAAGCTGCAACGAACAAAGAGCAATGTGATGGCTCCGAAAAACAATATTTTCAAAATGCTTCTCATAGTAATAAAAAATTTAAATGTGTAATTTATTTGGTTAAATGTCTAGTGTCTGTTAGATTTGACAGGAACACAATTACTGTTGTGCTTTCCTTTTGTCAATCACTCTCACTGCTTTTCCTTCGCTGCGTGCAATGGTTTTAGGCTCTACAAGCGTTACCTTTACACTAAGGCCAATGGCGCTATTGAGCGCATGTTCAATTTTGCGCGAAAGCATTTGTAATTCTCTGATAGTGTCCACCATTTTTGCTTCGTCGAGTTCAACCTGAAGTTCCAGCGTGTCGAGATTATTCACTTTATCCACATAGAGCATGTAGTGAGCGCTCGTTTCGCAAAGTTCGAGCAATACATGTTCAATTTGCGATGGGAAAAGATTCACACCACGAATAATAAGCATATCATCGCTGCGGCCTGTGATTTTTTTCATGCGTACTGTGGTTCGTCCACACTCACATTTTTCACGATTCAGTGTCGAAAGGTCGCGGGTATTGTAGCGCAAAAGCGGAATGCCTTCTTTGGTGAGCGTCGTAAACACGAGTTCACCTTCCTGACCATCGGCTAATGGCAGTTTTGTTTCCGGATCCACAATTTCCGGATAAAAATGATCTTCGTGAATGTGCAGACCTGTATGATGAATGCAATCGTTGGCTACGCCGGGGCCCATAATTTCACTAAGTCCGTAAATGTCGAAAGCATTAATTCCCCATTTTCGTTCCAGTTCCAGGCGCATATTTTCAGTCCATGGTTCTGCGCCAAATACGCCTGCTTTGATTTTCAAGTCTTTCAGCGAGTATCCGTTTTCACTAAGTGCATCGGCCAAATGCAGCGCATACGAGGGAGTACAGGCGAGCACAGTGGAACCGTAGTCCGACATTAACTGCAACTGACGTCGTGTATTTCCACCCGATACGGGAATAACCGTGCAACCCACAGTTTCGGCGCCGTAATGCACTCCAAGTCCGCCTGTGAAAAGTCCGTAACCGTAGGAAACCTGCATAATGTCATTTTGCGATATGCCGGCCATTGTAAGGCAGCGGGCAAGCACCTCGCGCCAGTTTTCGATGTCGTTTTTGGTATAACCTACTGTGGTGGCTTTGCCTGTGGTGCCGCTGGAAGCATGTACCCGCACAATTTCGTGCATTGGCACAGCAAACAGTCCGAATGGATAATGGTCGCGAAGGTCGTTTTTATAGGTAAAAGGAAGTTTTACGATGTCGTCGATGGTCATAATATCCCCGGGTTTTACGCCCATTTCGTCCATTCGCCGACGATAAAAGGCTACATTGTTGTAAACCCGCTCCACCAGATTACGGAGTCGTGCCGATTGCAGTTCGCGCATTTGTTCGCGATCCATACATTCAATTTCTTTGTTCCAGATCATGTCAAATGTTTAATTTGAAAATTGATACAGTTTTTTCAACCTTATTCAGGTGAAAAATATGAGTTTATAGATGTGGTTGTGTTTGTAAATCAGATTGTTTACAGCAAATCTTTTTCCCGGATGGGTATTAACTTGTTTTTTTCGATTACTTCGAGGGCTTTTTCTTTGTTGTCGGTACGGAAAACAAGCATCGATTTGCTTCCAAAACTGAAAGCGTACACATATTCGATACAAATGTCGGCTGAAGTAAAAAGGTCGAGTATATGCGACATCGAACCCGGAGCTGCGTCCATTTCGAGTCCCAGAATTTCGTGAACGCGCACTGTAAACTGTTCGTTTCGAAGTGCTTCGAGGGCTTTTTCCGGATTTGACACAATGGCACGCATAATGCCGTAGTCGCTGGTATCGGCAACTGTGAGTGCTACAATATTAATTTGGTTGCGGGCTAATACATTGAGTACCTGATTGAGGTAGCCGGTTTTGTTTTCAAGGAAAACGGAGAGTTGGCGTATGGTCATAAATATCAGATTTTAGGATGTGATGAAATCACGAAACTGTCGGTTTATCAGTTCCGGAATGCAAATTTAGTAAAATTAATGGATTTACGTGTGTCTGAAATACAAATTATAAGGAATAATCTTCTCAGTATAAATTTGCAATCGAAACATTGGAAGTGAGCTTTTTATCGGGCAGGTTACAATTTTCCCAAATGATTGCATTAATGCTGTTTCCTGGTCTGATTTCATTGTTGAAATTGCACAGACGTGCGGGCGTATAGCATGTGGCAGTAATAATATCGGCGACGTTTATGTCTGATAATGAGTTGAATGCTTTATGTAGATGCAAGCTAAACTCAGTTGGGTTTTCGGTGTGGGCATCGAGTATCAGAATCCGGTTTTGTAAGTCAATTTTTTCAGGGATGATGTTTGTGATATCGATGTACAAAAACTGCTCAGGCATTTGTTGAAAGTCGTAAGCTCTGAGTTTTAGCGAAACAATCCCTGCGCTGATAATGCCGTCGCGAAAGATGGTTGCGGCTGTTTCGCTTTTCATGTCATTCAGTGAAATAAGCTGCGAAACAAGCCCGTTTTCCGATATCTCAAGCACCGTATGTCGCAATAGCTGATCGGGAGCAGTCAGTATGAGTTGACTTACAACTCTATTCATTGATTAGTTTTGGTTTCTCGGCACGTGGATTTATTTTCTGAATTTTAGCAGGTGTTGGTCTACGGGTTTCAACCGCAGGTTTTGCTTTTTCAATGGTTGGTTTAATGGAATCCGATGCTGGCTTTTTGTTATTCTTCAGCGCATTTATCGAATCTTTCTCAAACTGGATTTTTTCGATCAGCGTTTTTATACTGTCCTGTGCGAGTTGATCGTAGTGACGTGTAAAACTAATGCTATCGATTTTAGCAAAGTATTTTTTGGTTGTGGACGTGTCGTTCAATAATTCACCCGTGATTTTCTCAACAGGAAGCTGACGTTTAGCGCGTAGCATTAGGGTGTATCGTCGTAAAACGCTGTCGGCCTTTACACTGGTCGTAATACTGTCGGTAATTCCTCCTGCATAATGAATGCGGAAAACAATACGTTTGTGCAGTAAACTGTCTTTGCCCGGCGATAATCTTTGAAGTAAACGCAAGGTATAACGGTCGTTCCAGCGTAATTGTGAATCGGTAATGCTGAAACTGATATTGTTTGGCGTGGAATCGGTTGTAAAAGTAAAACTGGCTTTTTGAGGCCACATTTCCCTTATCGAGTTACGAAGCGCAGCTGAGTCAACCGGATGATATACACCTTTTTCCACATCGGCTTCAAGTTTATTCAGCCGATCGAGCACTTCAATGTAGATTTTCTCGTAAGTCTTTGGATGTGCAGTGTACCAAACCACCGAAGAGTCGAATTGTGCCTGCGTTATTCCGTGTTTTTTGAGCAGTGAATTATAATAATACACATTTTCCCTGTCTTCGGCCTGTCCGAAACCATTGGCCATTAAAGTGCCGTCGAGTTTGTGTAGGTCGTAAATGAAATCGGTCATTTCGCTGCGCGACAGTAATCCTTCGGGGCGTTTTTCGCAACCCGCAAACAATGTCAGCAATAAAATGCCTATCAAATACTTACGATATTTCTTAAGCTTCTGATTCATTCTTCTGATTTTTCTCCTTTTTTGTTTCCAGACTGTCATTCAGATCTTTGCGGAAGAAAATGAGGATAATAACCACTGAAATGGTAATGGCCGAATCGGCAATATTAAATACGGGGCTAAAGAACAGTACTTCACCTGCACTGTTTCGTATCAGTGGAAAGTAAAGCATATCCACTACTTTTCCATAAAATACAGGAGCATATCCGCCTGTTTCAGGCAAAAATGTGGCAGCCATTCCATAGCTGTCGCTGAAAAGCACGCCATAAAACACCGAGTCGAAAATATTTCCTGCGGCTCCGGCAAGCAGGAGCGATA
Organism: Paludibacter sp.; assembly: GCA_018054805.1. The sequence continues at coordinate 5,011 of JAGPIU010000038.1, forward strand.
CTGCCAGAATAAATCCGGTTCGTGCATTTTTCTTAATCAATGTGTAAATGAAATATGAAATTCCACCTACAGCCACAATTCTGAAAATGGTCAGAAACAATTTCCCGAATATCTCCATTCCGAAAGCCATCCCGTTGTTTTCGATAAAATATATCTGAAACCAGCTGAATACATCGATATGTTCGCCGAGCGCAAAGTTGAGTTTTATGAATATTTTTGAAGCCTGGTCGATAATAAGAACCAGGAATATGAGTAAAAGGGATTTTTTTGTAACCGACATGTGTTGAGAGATTTGTGTTTTGTGTGATTTCAACTACAACTGTTATATTTATTAATGCAAAGGTAAATAAAAGAGGCGCATATTTCGATATACATAAGCCCTAAAACAATGTTTTTTAAAACATATTGAGAAAAAGAATGTTTTTGCCTTTGCATTCAGACAAAGAAACCGACAACAGATATGCCTCCATTGCCGGTTCAATTATTCTGGATAAATGTCTTTTATCTTTGTTCTTTTGTCTTTGCTCTGATATCTTTGTTCTTTTATCTTTTATCACTTTTTGCTTCAATGCTCAGAGTGGCATGTGGCACCGCGCGAAGACGTTCCTTAGGTATCAGCTTGCCTGTTTCGCGGCAAATACCATAGGTTTTATTTTCGATACGGATAAGTGCAGCCTGTAAGTGTTGTATAAACTTCATCTGACGTTGAGCCAAACGACCCGATTCTTCTTTCGACAATGTGGCAGCCCCTTCTTCAAGTACTTTGAAAGTAGGAGAAGTATCCATTACATCGTTTCCATCAAGATTGGTGATACCATTGCGCAACAATTCATAATCCTTTTGGGCTTTGCCCAGTTTCTCGTTGATGATTTCACGAAACTCCTCGAGTTCGGCATCAGTGTATCTTGTTTTTTCACTCATAGCTTTAAATTATTTGCGTTTAAGGATTTTTCCCCTCAACAATGGTTTCTGCGTGCATTTATATTGCATGCGAAAATAGCAAAATAGTTTTAGTTTTCAAACTTTTAATTGCATTATTTTTGATATCATTTTTACAATATTATTCGTATTGATATCATATTGTCAATAATGCTTATTGTTTTGAAATACAGCTTTCTAAATTTGAATTAAGACTGAATAACTGACCTTAAAACACTACTTTGTTACATTGCAGGAGGACTTTTAGTCGTTTTTACTGATTTTTATTCCGTAAAGTTTATATTTATTCTTAAAAATATTCCGTCATAAAGGCTGTATCATCCGAATCAGATTTTCTCAATTTTAATTTTTACAATGTAATCTTCAAAATCAAGTTCAGTTGCATTGTCGACAACTGTTTTTATTTCCACCGAAGTAGCAAGCGTTTGCGTTCCGATATAGGACGCATATTCCTGAACGGCAGTTTCAATTTCAGGACGACTCTCAATTTCGATGGCAATTTTGTCCGTGATTTCGTAACCGTTTGATTTGCGTATATTTTGAATGCGATTCACAAGTTCACGGGCAATACCTTCGCGCAACAAAGCATCAGTCACCGTAATGTCGAGCGCTACTGTAAGGCGACCTTCGTTGGCTACCAGCCAGCCCGGCATATCTTCGGTAATGATTTCGGCATCTTCGGTAGTGATTTCTACATCGCCTGATGCTAATTTCAGAATATATGTACCGTTGCGTTCTATTTCGCTGATCTCATTTTTGCTTAGCGTGCCAAATGCCACTGCAATTTCCTTCATCTGCTTTCCGTACTTCTTGCCTAATGTTTTAAAGTTAGGCTTAATCTTTTTTACAAGATTATCCATTTCGGTGTCTGCAGGAATTACTTCCAGTTCCTTGATGTTGACTTCCGTTTTCACCAGGTCGGCCACATAAGTTAACTGGTTAAATGTTTTCTCGTCGGGAGCGGGCACTACAGCCTTCATAAGTGGTTGACGCACTTTTTTCTCTGCTTTTTTACGCAACGCGAGAATCATCGAAGTGGTTTGCTGTGCCAACTGCATGCATTCTTCCAAATGCGTGTCGATCAGCGAAGCATCAAATGATGGGAAATCAGCAAGGTGAACTGATATGCAGCCCCCTAAATCCCCCTCAAGGGGACTTTGGTCCAGCGCAACTTTTATTGCGTTAAGCGTATTTTCTATGTCAAACAGGATACTTTCGTTGGTAAATCTAATAACCGTAAATCCTTGTTTATTTAGATATTCTGTTCGTAGTTTGTCTAATTCTTGCTGATTTTCTTCGTTATGATACCCTCCATCAACTTCAATAACTAACTGTTTTGAAAGACAAACAAAATCTACTATGAAATCACCAATGATATGTTCTCTGCGGAATTTATAATTGTCTAAGTTTTTGCTTTGTAAATTTTTCCAAAGAAAACTTTCCGCTTCAGTCGGATTTTTTCTTCTGTTTTTCGCATTTTCTTTCAGCATTTCATAATTAAGTGGATTTGCTGTATTGTAAGGTTTTGAACTTTGCACTGCGCCAAAGTCCCCCACTGAGGGGGGATTTAGGGGGGCTTTTAAGTCTAAATACAGTTGGTCGGCAAAGAATGGCGCAATCGGAGCCATAAGCTTGGCCACTGTTTCGAGACAGGTATAAAGTGTTTGATAAGCTGCAATTTTATCCTGATCGTATTCGCCACCCCAGTAGCGTTTACGGTTCAGACGCACATACCAGTTGCTCAGGTTTTCACCCACGAAATCAGAAATAGCGCGTCCTGCCCGTGTGGGTTCATAGTTTTCGTAATGTTCCTGCACTTCTTTTGTCAGGGTGTTGAGCAACGAAAGAATCCAGCGGTCAATTTCCGGACGTTTTTCAACCGGAATCTGTGCTTCGCTGTTTGTGAAATTATCCACATTGGCATAAAGCGCAAAGAATGAATAGGTGTTGTAAAGTGTTCCGAAGAATTTGCGGCGCACTTCTTCAATTCCTTCAATGTCGAACTTCA
>JAGPIU010000039.1 GCA_018054805.1 Paludibacter sp.
ATCGTGATTTTCCCATCGTTATTGCTGAGCGATGCCAGAATTTTTGTAAGTTCGAGCACAGGATTGGCCACAGCTCCGCCAAAAATACCCGAATGCAAATCGCGCGAAGCAGCAGTCACTTCAATCTGCCAGTAGGCAAGTCCGCGAAGCCCTGTAGTAATGCTGGGCTTGTCGGCAGCAAGCATACTGGTGTCCGACACTAAAATGGTATCGCAGGCCAACAGGTCTTTATTCGCTTCGCAAAATTCCTCAAGACTTGGCGAACCGATTTCCTCCTCACCTTCGAGCAAAAATTTCACATTACAATTCAGTTCGCCCGAGCGCACCATATATTCAAACGCTTTGGCATGCATAAACGACTGACCTTTGTCGTCGTCGGCACCACGTGCAAAAATATGACCGTTGCGCACTTCAGGTTCAAAAGCTGGTGAATGCCACAAGTCGAGCGGTTCGGCAGGCATTACATCGTAGTGTCCGTAAATCAATACAGTAGGAAGTTTGGGGTCAAGAAATTTGGTTCCGAAAACCACAGGATTACCTTTGGTAGGCAGAATTTCCACTTTATCGGCGCCGGCTTCGAGCAAAAGTTCTTTCCAACGCATGGCACATTGCGCTATTTCGGGCTGACGATGACTGTGAGCACTTACGCTCGGGATACGTATTAAGCTAAAAAGCTCATTCAGAAAACGATCCGAATGAGAAGCTATGTATTGCTTTATTTCCATAAACGGGTATATTTAAAATGAAAATTTATTGATTACAATGTTACATTTTTAATAACGAAAAATCAAGAACGAAATTGACAGCTTCTGAAATTTTTATGAATAATTATAGAATTGATATAATAAATGTTTTAAAAATTCGTTCAGAAGTAGATTATAATACTTGAACGTAATAATATTGCTGCATGTGCGTGCAACAAAAAATTTACTGCGCACATCTAAGAAAAGATTTGCAGCAATAACATCAGTATCAACGTAAATCCGAAACCATTGTTTTTTATCTATTTATAGCAAACTGGCTCACAAACACAATGATTATTTGTGTGTGAATCACATATTTTGTTTGCAGGTTGATACAAATTTAAGTATTTTTGTACGCTTTAGGATTTATCTGAAAATTTATTGCACTTGTTTTACAAATCATCTTCAGGTAAAACATCTATAAACGAAAAGACCAAAACATTATTTACAAATGAAGAGTAAAATTATATTCACTATTCTTGTTGTATCCACATTATTCTACTCCTGTGTATCGCAAAAAACAGTAGCATACTTCAACGGTATTAATGCCGGCTCTGCTGAAGAAATCAATAAATCGTTTCAAACAAATCACGAAGCAACCATCGTCAACGGCGATATGCTCTCAATAACAGTAACCGGACTTGACCCGCTTGCTGTGGCTCCGTTCAATCTGCCATTGGTGTCGTACGCTACTCCGGGAAGCGACCAGCTTTACTCTGCTCCTACCCTTCAATCGTACCTTGTGGATGTAAACGGAATTATCAACTTCCCGGTGATCGGTGACATAAAACTAAGCGGACTAACCAAATCGGAAGCCATAAAGCTAATCAGCCAGAAACTTTCACCTTATCTGAAAGACCCTATCGTAACTATTCAGTTTATGAACTACAGGGTTACTGTACTTGGCGAAGTTTTGCGTCCGGGACAGTACGTGATTAATAACGAACGTGTAACAGTACTCGATGCTTTGGGACTTGCCGGAGACATGACAATTTACGGAGTTCGACACAACGTACTTATTACCCGCGAAAACAATGGCCGTCTTGAATTTGCGCGACTCAATCTGAACTCGGATGACGTATTCAAGTCGCCTTATTTCTATCTGCAACAGAACGATGTGGTATATATTGAACCAAACAAAGTAAAATCAGTGGCTTCGCAAAACTTCTCATTGTATTTGTCGTCGTTATCAACAGTAGCCACAGTAACAGCCGTAATTTATTCAATTACCTCAAATGCGAAATAAATAAATTCAGTTTGTTATATAAAACACTAAATCGTACTTTCAAACAGCATAAGTAATGGAAAACAGCCCAAGAATTACCCCTCAAAATAATTCAAATCCCGAAATTATAAATCTTCGCGAACTAATTCTGAAATATCTGCGCAAATGGTACTGGTTTGCAATTTCGGTTACCATATGCCTGATAGCAGGTTTTATCTACCTGAAAACCACCAACACACAATACAAGGTTCAGAGCACGATTTTGCTTCGTCAGGATAAAGGATCCTCACCACTATCTGAGATGGCACTACTTCAGAGCATGGGACTATCTGGTACTTCGAAAGAAGTGGAGGATGAAATTCAGGTACTGACCTCGAAAACCATTCTGAAAAACCTGATTCAGGAACTCGGAGTGGAGAACGAGATTTTTGTAAAGGAAGGACTTAGATATGTCGACACCTATCCGAATCATCCTGTTGTAGCCACACTACCCTCCGGATTTAAAGAACTTATAAAAGGCACAGTACAACTTACAGTTAGCAAATCGAAAAAAGGTTACAAAATTAAATACAAGGGGCTAAACCACTCTGAAACCTATAAAGTAAAGAAGCTGAATGAACCTCTGAAAACTCCCGACGGCATTATTATTCTGAACAAGGGCGAAAACTTTGAAAATGAAGGAACATACAGGCTCAAATTTCATCCTATACGAAACATTACCGAAGCGTATGCACAACGCATAAGCATTGGCGCTGTAAACAAGAAATCGAATGCCATCAGCATCTCCACAATTTCGGACAATACAGTGAAAGCAGCAGACATTCTCAACAAACTCGTAGAACTTTACAATCTGGATGCAGTTATTGATAAAAACATGATTGCAAGCAATACCAAACAGTTTGTTGATGAGCGTTTAGAACTGATTCAGAAGGAGTTGCTTGAAGTGGAAATAAATGTAGAAAACTACAAGCGCAGCAACAATCTGACCGACATCAGCTCTGAAGCTGAAATTTTTCTGAAATCATCGAGTGAATACAATAAAAAGCTTGCTGAAATTGAGACACAGTTAAATCTGACCAGTTACATTGAAAGCCACGTAAAAGACCCTAAAAACCAGTACAGTTTGGTGCCTGCCAACCTGGGCATCGAAGACAAATCGTTGCTTGAACTCATCAAAGTTTACAACGAAGCTTTACTCGAACGCATGAAACTGCTCCGCACTGTAAACACTGAAAACCCGGTCATCACACAACTTGAAATGCAGTTAAAAACACTCCGAATGAGCATTGTAACCAGCATTGAAAGTGTAAAAGATGGATTGAAAATTGCCAAGAATGATGTTTTGGGCAAAGAAAGTCAGTTTACCCGCAAGATAAAAGAAGTCCCTACTCAGGAGCGTCAGTATATCGAAATCAAACGTCAGCAGGAAATCAAGCAAAATCTGTATTTGTTCCTGCTCGAAAAACGCGAAGAGAACGCACTATCGCTTGCAAGCACCACGCCTTCAGCCAAAACAGTTGATGCAGCCTATGCATCCACTACTCCCGAGTCGCCAAAGGTTATGATCATCTTTGCATTAATGCTCGTTTTAGGTATGCTGATCCCTGTAGCCATTATTTATGTAATGGACTTGTTCAACAATAAAATTTCAGACAAAAAAGAATTTGTAAAAGCTATAAAAGCGCCATTCCTCGGCACCATTGGTATCAATAAAGACGCAGAACGCATAGTGGTACGCGAAGGTAATACAACGCCGATTGCCGAAATGTTCCGTATGGTTCGCACCAATATTCAGTTTATGCTGGGCGGTGTAAAATCGCCGGTCATTCTGATTACTTCGAGTGTGGGTGGCGAAGGTAAATCGTTCACAGCCATAAATTTGGCCATGTCGTTTGCCCTTACCAACAAAAAAGTAATACTTGTGGGGCTTGATATTCGTAAACCAATGCTCGGCGAATATATGCATATTTCAAAAAGCAACGGCGTAACCATGTACATTTCAGACCCAACACATTCGGTCGACGATGTGATTATTCCATCCGGAATTCACAAATCGCTCGATGTAATTCCGGCCGGCCCAATTCCGCCAAACCCGGCTGAATTGCTTATGAACAGTCGCCTCGACGATCTGATTGCCGAACTGCGCAACCGATACGACTATGTAATCATCGATTCGGCTCCCGTGGGTGTTGTGTCGGATACATATTTACTCAACCGCTTCCTCGACAGCGCCGTATATGTATCGCGTCAGCATTACACTCCAAAAGCGGTGACCGAATTGATAAACGAGATACACGATCACCAGAAACTGAAAAACATTGGACTGGTACTGAATGGTGTGGACGAAGCCACCGGATACGGGTATGGATATGGATATGGATACGGACATGCCCGCGAAAGTAAAAAGTTCAGATAGGCCACAAATTTAAAATATCACACAAAAAACCTGAAGAAATTCAGGTTTTTTTATACCCGAAAAACAAACTCAGAAACTTTAATAATTTTCAGGTTTCCAAATATTGCAAAATATAATGCTGATTATCTGATACATAGAAGCTCGTTAGCAAACTTTAACTCAACAAAGTAGAACAAAACAACCTTTTGTTAGTTCTTATATGTAATTTTGCGCATTCAATTTTCAAAAGACATGGATCAACAAAAAGAAATCATCGTTCAAACAGCCATCCGTATGTTTCACCAACTGGGCATACGCAATGTATCTATTGACGATATTTGCTCGGAGTTACGAATTTCGAAAAAAACATTTTACACACATTTCCAACAAAAAGAAGAACTGGTGGATGCTGTATTAATTTACAGCAAGACAAAAGAGCTTGAAAAATTCAGCAAAAACCTACATGGTAAAAATGCCATTGATGCACTTATATACATTGTAAAAGAAATCAAGAAGCACGCCGACTGTCAACCACATGCACTTTGGTACGATGTACAAAAGTTTTATCCGAAACTGTTTGAGAGGCATGAAGTTGAAAAAATGGAACGCATCCGTACCGGATTTGAGATAAACCTTCAGCAGGGAATTGTAGAAGGTTACTATCGGAAAGACCTCGATGTGGAACTTATCTCACTATTCCATACAGTGCAAATGAAATCAACTTTCGAAATGATGGAACAATCGTCCAGGAAATACACAAAACGACGCCTGCTCGATTTCTTTATTGACCTAATGATACACCTGATTGCCAACGAAAAGGGTCTAAAATACATGCAGGAGAATTACCTGAACGACGAACAAAAACAGTAAACAAACAGTTGATTATACAAATCAACCTCTTTTGCATTAAATTTATTATGTTTTACATATTATAACTATTGAATTTCAATAAATATACTAATTTTGCAAACGAAATAGGATAAAATAAAAAGATTAAGAACAAAAATGAAGATTGTGATGAACAAAAAAACCAGAAACCTGCTGTTAATATGCGCTTTAAGTGCAATTCCGGCCACATTTCTGCAGGCACAGGACACACTCAAAGTATCGCTGGCCAAAGCAATAGAAATTGCGCTGAGCGAAAACCCCACCATCCAGGTAGCCGACAAAGCCATTGAGAGGGTTGAATACTCGAAGAAAGAACGTGCAGGCGGACTTTTCCCCAATGTATCGCTTTCGGCAGCTTATCAGCGTGCTATCAAAAAGCAGAAAATGTTTTTCTCAATTCCCGGCATGCCATCAAATCCCGATGGTATTGAAGTAGGACAGGACAACACTTTCACCGGCGCTATTTCGGCTTCATTGCCCATTATTGCACCTCAGTTGTGGGCTACACTTCAGCTCAGCGAAATTGAGCTTGAAATGTCGCAGGAGTCTGCCCGCTCTTCGAAGCTGTCGATGTACAATCAGGTTACCAAGGCATATTACGGGGTGCTGCTGGCTCAGGATTCGTACAAGGTAATCAAACAAAGCTACGAAAACAGTACAGAAAATGCCAAAATCATTTACAATAAGTACAAACAGGGTACAGTATCGGAATATGAGTGGATTCGTGCAGATGTACAGGCCCGAAACGCTATGACCAATCTGGTTTCGTCGGAAAATGCCGTAAACCTGAGCAAACTGCAACTCAAAATGCTGATGGGAATCGACATGTACACCGAAATTGAGACCGAAGGCAAATTATCGGATTTCGAACAAACCATGTACGGCGATGTAATGCTAATCAATGCGGCGACACTTAAGGACAACTCTGATTTGAAACAGTTCGACATACAGAAAAAACAGCTCGACCAGTCGGAGAAAATTCACAAAGCATCCTTATTGCCTACGCTTGCTGCCAATCTCAACTATCAGTACATGTCGTACGCCAACGATTCGAACACCTTTACCCCCGACCAGTATTGGTTTCCTACTTCGAACCTGGGCGTACAGCTATCGGTCCCACTGTTTCAGGGAGGTGCAAAGCATTTCAAAACCAAACAGATAAAAATACAGAAACAGGAAATGGAATTGCAGCGCGAGAATCTGCAACGCAGTCTGGAGCTACAGGCCATCAATTATATGAATAATATAAAGAACTCGCTCAAAAAGATAGAATCGAACCGCGAAGGTCTCCGTCAGGCCGATAAAGCCCTGTCAATTTCTCAAAAAATGTACGATGTGGGTATGGCCACCTATCTCGATCTGAACAATGCCGACCTGGCCTATATCAATGCAGGACTTTCGTACAATCAGTCGATTTACGATTATCTTTCATCAAAAGCCGATCTTGAAAAACTACTTGGAAAAGAATTCGGGAACTAACAGGATATTAATGATTATCGAAGAAATAAAAAAATAAATATATCGGAAATGAAAAAGAACAAATTCACAGGATTGATATTACTGGTTTTGGCTATAGCTGTAACCGCCTGCGGTAAAAAAGAAGCCGACACAGCCAAAGACACTGAAAACCAGATTGCAAAAGTAAAAATTGCCACTGTAAGCCTGCGAGATGTGGAGCAGTCACAAACCTTTACAGCCACAGTGGAACCCGAAGTAAAGAACAACATAGCTCCCGCCTCGCCGGGACGTATCCGCAATATTTTTGTGGAAGTGGGCGCTACAGTAAGTAAAGGTCAGCGCATAGCTCAGATGGATGCTGTAAATCTGTCGAACTCTGAAACTCAGATTGAGAACCTTCGCCGCACCTACAAACGTGTAGCCGAGCTTTTCAGCGTGGGTGGTGCTTCGCAACAGGAACTCGACAATGCCAAACTGCAACTCGATGTGGCTGAATCGAACATGAAAAACCTCAGCGAAAACACCTACCTCCACAGCCCGATAAACGGCGTGGTAACAGCCCGTAACTACGATGTGGGCGATATGTTTACCGGACAGCTTCCACTGCTCACGGTAATGCAGATAAACCCTGTAAAACTGAAAATCAATATTTCGGAATCGTTTTACAGCAAAATTAAAGTAGGTATGCAGGTGGACGTAAAAGTGGATGTATTCGAAAACGAAACATTCCCCGCAAAAGTATCGCTTATCTACCCTGTAATCGACGAACGTACCCGTACATTCACAGTAGAACTGAAGCTCAGCAATCCGGGTTCGAAAGTGCGTCCGGGAATGTTTGCACGCGTGAATATGAATTTCGGTACAGTGAAACACGTAGTAGTTCCCGACCGTTCGGTAGTAAAACAATCGGGATCGGGCAGCCGCTTTGTATTTGTGTACAACGATGGTAAAGTAAAATATACGCAGATAGAACTGGGTCGTCGTATCGGAAACGAATACGAACTTCTTTCGGGTGTGAACAATGGTGACCAAATTGTAGTTTCGGGTCTGAACAAACTTCAGGACGGAATGGAAGTGGAAGTTGTAACACAATAATGCCACAACCCAATAAATTGTAAATTGTAAATTGTAAAATTGTAAATCAAAATGAGTTTATACGAAAGTG
>JAGPIU010000040.1 GCA_018054805.1 Paludibacter sp.
AACCATTTCGATTTATCTTTGGTTTGTCCGCTCCAGTCGCTGTTAAACAGGCCGTTTTGTTCTCTCATATTTTTCCATGCAAAATTCAGATTCTGTTCAAAATCCTGCAAATAAGTTTTGTTTTTATCCAAATGATACAGTTCTACAAATCCGCGAAACATAATGGCAGTAAACCAGATATCACCTTTTTTCAGAAGTTTCATTTTATTGCCATCGGCTGCGCTGAAATCTTCGAAAAAATAATTGTGTGCCGATTGTGCAATATTTTGCGCATCCACCAGATATTCCTTTTTACGGGTAATTTTATACAACAAAGCAGCCGCCTGTATCATTTGTCCGCTATTGTAAGCATATTTTCGTTTCTGCACACGACCATTCAGACCTATATTGTCGAAATATAAATAATCATTTTTATCCTGAAGCGTATTTTTGGTCCATTCGTACAGGGTTTTTCCCTGATTGAAATAGCTGCTATCCTTCGTTGCTTCGAACAATTTCAGCGCATAAACTGCTCCCGGAGCATTGGAACAGGTGTTTTTACTTTTCTTCGATTGCTCGCACCAGTAAATACCACCTCCGAGTTTTTCATCCGTACCACTTTCGATAAATTTCCAGATAAGTTTGGCCTTTTCAAGATATTCAGCTTTCGAAGTATGCAGATACAACTCTGTAAAATCAATTCCCAACCACACGTTGTCGTCGTAAAAACGATCGGATGGCGGCGCATCGTTGATATACGAAGCATAAGCAAAAGGCGATCGGGCAGTATCGAAATAATGTGTCAATCCGGGCAGAACCTTTGCTGTAAGATAACTTTCCGCATCCTTCGTTTTTTTATGCATCATGATTGAACTTACTGCCGACAAGCTTCCCGAATATGGCCACAAGAAAGCGTAAGGATTTGGTTTGGCCTGATCCTGATTGTCGAGATAAGTGGCTGCATAATCGCTGTTGAAAGGAAATGTTTCTCTCAAAAGCGTTGTATTCTGTACGCTGTAATGGCGATATACCGAATCGAGCGTAGTTTGTGCTTTCGCAATGTTCGACAATTCCGCTTTACGGGCGGCACTACAACCTGTTATTATCAGGACAAAAAGAAATGCAAAAGAAATGTGTTTCATGTAGATCGATTATAAACTTTATTTTGATAATTAGATTTTGCAAATACAAGCTGTATCGCAGTATTCACCGAAGTAAAACCAACAGCAATCATAATTGCTGATACACATTGCAGGCAAAAAGGTCACATACAATCTACATTCCTTATATCCTTTTAAGAGTTATTTGCTTTTCGGCCATTTTCGCCAAACTCTTTGGGCGAAACACCGTAAAACTCACGGAAAGTATTCGAAAAATGTGACAAATTACTGAATCCAAGCGCATAAGCTACCTCCGACACTGTAAGTTTCTGATTCGAAAGTAATTCGGCAGCCTGACGCAAACGTATGGTGCGAATAAAATCGCGCGCCGACTGATTAGTCAGCTCCTTGAGTTTGCGGTGCATGTGTACGCGACTCATACCCACTCCTTCGGCAAGCATTTCCACATTCAAATCAGGATTATCGATATTCTGATTGATAATGCGCGTAATTTTTTCGAGCAAAATCTGATCCGACGACTTTAAAACCACCTGTTTTATCAGCGGAATGTTCGGATTCGTCTGATCGCCACGTTTCAGTTCGAGGCGTTCTCTGTTTTCGAGAATATTAGCAATTCGCTTGCGCAAAAGTTCAAGATTGAAAGGCTTGGCCACATAGGCATCGGCGCCTATATCGAAACCTTCGGCTTTGTCCTCGTCGCTCGAACGGGCTGTGAGCAAAATGATCGGAATATGATTGATATTTACATTCGATTTCAGCTTTTTACAAAGCGTTATGCCGTCCATTTCCGGCATCATCACGTCGCTAATCACCAAATCAGGCTTTTCCTTCAGGATAAATTCAAGCGCTTCCTTACCATTCACACATTCGCTGATGCGATATGTATCAGACAATTCGCTGCTCAGATAATGACGGATATCGCTTTCGTCCTCCACAATCAGCACGCGGTATTTTGTTCGTGGTCGCACATTGTACTGTGGAGTCATTTCATCCTGCTCATCCAGTTGAATAATCTCAGTAATTTTATGTGGCAATGCTTCAATCTGCGTTTCGCGTTCGGCAGCCGGAATATGATCGCTGCCCAGCGGAAGACGAATGATAAATTCAGAACCTTCGCTATCATGACGATTGCGGGCAAAAATTTTACCATGCATCAGTTCGACAAGCGTTCGCGCCAGGTGAAGTCCGATACCGGTGCCAAAGTTCACATTCATCTGCGTATGATCGACCTGATAAAAACGCTCGAAAATTTTTTCAATTTTATCTTCCTGAATACCCGAACCTGTATCGCTCACCGTTATTTCACAATAGCGACTAAGTGGCCCCGTCACTTCATGATCGGCTCCGGTAGTAAGTTTTATCACAATACCGCCATTCTCAGGCGTGAATTTAAAAGCATTCGAAAGGATATTAACCAACACTTTATCAAAATTATTCAAATCGAGCCACACAGGCAAATGATTCATTTCGTGCAGAAAACCAAAGCTGATATTGCGCTTTTTAGCCTGATAATCGAATGTCGTCATCAGGTCGTCGATAAAGCCTACCATATCGGTTTCGCGCATTTTCACAAACATCAAACCCTTGTCGATTTTTCGGATATCGAGCATTTGATTAATCAGTCGCAAAATTCGCTGTGCATTGCGATACATAAGCTGATACACCTGCAGTTTTGCCGGATCGGGCTGCTCAGTCAGCAACTTTTCGAGCGGACTGATAATCAGTGTCATTGGCGTGCGTATTTCGTGCGAAATATTAATAAAGAACTGTAGTTTTCCTTCGTTCACCTGTTCGATATGTTCGCGACGGAGCATTTCCTGTTTATGCTGCAATCGTTCTGTGATAAAGCGATAAACGCCCCAAACCAGAGCCACAAAAAGCAGGAAGTAAATCAGTTTGGCAAACCAACTGAGATACCAGGGCGGATAAATAATGATGTTCAACACCTTTTCGTCCGACTCGCTGTTGTCCACCACAGCTTTTATTCTGAGTTTATAATGCCCGTATCCGAGATTGGTAAAACTAATACGATTTGTTCCCTGCTCGGTAGTTATCCACTGATCGTTAAGCCCTTCCATGCGATAACGGTAGAACACACGACCCGGCGCGCCAAAATCGAAAGTTGAAAATTCGAAGCTGAACATATTGTCCTTGTGGCTCAGGCGAATTTTCTCGGTATCAATTATAAATTTATCAGTAATCACGAAACGGCCGGATTTTTGTCCCTGAACCACAGGTTTATCGAACACATACAAACCTGTAAGCTGCACCTCAATCGGCGCACGGCGGTTTACAATTTGTGCAGGATAAAAAGCACTCACCCCTCCTACTCCACCAAAAACAAGTTCTCCATCGGCCGCTTTGAAGGCTGCTCCCATCGAAAACTCATTACCCTGCAGTCCGTCGTAAGCATAATAATTCAGGAAACGGTTTTCCGTTTTTACAAACTGAGCAATTCCCGTGTGCGTACTGATCCAGAGATTTGATTTTTCGTCTTCGAGAATGCCGCAAATTACATTTCCGGGCAGACCATCGTCGATGGTATAGTGTTTCGAAACATTCTTTTTCATGTCGAAAGCTGCCAGTCCTTCGGTAGTTCCAAACCACATTTTGCCCTGTTTATCGCGGGCCACAGCATATACAATATTCCCGGGTAAAACACCACCCTTTATACGATAAGTGGTAATTTTGTCATTTCGCAAATCGATACTGCTCACGCCGCCATAAGTGCCCACCCACATCAAAGTGTCGCCATCGTTGCGTAAAATATTTACCCAGTTGTTGGCAATTCCCGAAGAATCTTCTTCGTGAAAAAGATATTGTTTTACATATTTCTGAAGCGATTTATCGAACACCAGCACACCTGCGCCATTGGTACCAACCCAAATATCATTTTTCGTTCCGGCAGCCAGCGTCATAGCTCTTCCGGCCGAAGTATGATACTGAAAACCCGAAAGTTGCTCGCGAAAGTTTTTCGACCGTCCTGAACGTTTATCGAATTGCACCAGACCATCGAGGTAGGAAGCCAGCCAGAGCGAAGCCGAACCATCGTTAAGAATGCCCATCACAGTTCCCGAAACGCCATTGGGCGAAGCCTTCAACTCGTAATGCGACGATTTTCCCTGCGGATCGATGGCATATAAACCATCGTTGTCGGTACCCACCCAGAGCATTTGATTTTCGTCGCGCAAAACCGACATAACACAACTCGCTCCGATTACATTTTGATAAAACGATTTGGCTCCCCAGTAGCGAAATTTATTCGGATGATTTGGCGCAAGAAAAACACCTTTCTGAAAAAGGCCGGTCCATAAATTGTGATTCTTATCGGTAAAAAGTGCATGAATTTTTGTTTTCGAGAAATCGAACTGCGCATTCTGAATTCTGTAATCGTCGAGCTTGCCCGAATTGCGATTGAGATACATGATACCACGCCCATCGGTTCCTACCAAAAGTCCGCGCTGTTTGTCGAAAAGCAAACTTTTCACCGGCAGCACTACTTCCGGATTGCGGTAAGGCACTGATAAAAACTTTTGTGTGGTTTTGTCGAAACGAAAAAGCCCGCCTGTAAGCGTTCCTACAAAGATATTTCCTTCAGTATCCTCTTCAATATCCGAAATTTGATTGCTGCCAATGGAAAGCGGCGCTCTGAATGTTTCGATTTGCATATTCTGCATATTGATACGATTCAGACCCTGATTTTCGGAAGCTACCCATAGAAAACCTTCGCTGTCGCGGAATATTTTCACCAGATAACGGCTGCACAAATGCGGAAACAGGTTTTCATCCACAGTAAAAGCGCTGAAATCTTTGTTAGGCCGGATAATGCCCCCTCCCGAAGTGGAAACCAAGATTTCACCTTCAGGCGTTTCAATTACCGAGGTAATATGCGGTTCCACAATCTGATTGCGGAAATAAATCGGAATCTCGGTAAAGCTATCAGTACCACGATCGTAACGCATCAGCCCATTGATACAGCCTACCCAAAAACGCCCTTTACTATCTTCGAAAACGGTGCGCACATAATTGTTTTTCAGCGTTCCCGTATCGTTTCGGCGGTTTCGGTACACATTGAAACGCACACCGTCGTAACGGTTCAGTCCATCTTCGGTAGCAATCCAGATGAAATTACGGCTATCCTGATAAATATTGTTGATCAGACTATTCGAAAGTACATTGTCGGTGGAATAAAACGAGCCTGTTTGAGCCCGCAAACTACCTGAAAAAAGGCAGAAAATGAAGGTGGTGAGTAAAAATATATTGAATTTGCGCATGATTTTCACAACAAGTAATACTGATATCAGTTTTAGAATAAGGATAATGACTACAAAAATAAGAAAATTAAGCAAATAAAAAACACTGAGCAGAATTGCCCGAAAACACAATGACACATAAATAAGTACAAATTGACATGCAATATCACAATAAGGACGGCAGATGCATTGTGAAATTATTTGTACATTTGTGTGATTAAAAAACTGAAATCACATTGTTTTAAAGCCAATTATGACAGTAATGAAAAAATACTTCTTTGCCCTCTCGTTTTTACTGAATTGTACAGGAATTCTGATAGCTCAATCGTCGCACTCATTTTATTTTGACCAGCCTGCAGCCTTTTTTGAAGAAACTTTTGTGCTCGGGAACGGCAAAACAGGCGCTACAGTATTCGGACGCACCGATCGTGAAGTGATTTACCTCAACGATGCCACATTGTGGAGCGGCGAACCTGTAAATGCCAATATGAATCCACAGGCGCACACTTTTATCCCCGAAATACGCGAGGCACTGCGCAACGAAAACTACCCGCTGGCCGAAAAACTGCAACGCAAAGTGCAGGGTTCGTTCTCGCAATCCTTTGCTCCTTTAGGTACTGCTTACATTCATTTCGACCATAAAAACATCAGCAATTATCGCCGCGAAATAAGCCTGCGCGAAGCCATTGCTACTGTAAATTACAGCGCCGACGGAGTAAAATTCAGCCGTTCGTATTATGTTTCGTACCCCGACAAGGTTGTGGTTATCAAACTCAACGCATCACAAAAGAAAAGTCTGAATTTCAGCCTGAACTTCGACAGTCAGCTGCGTCACGAAGTATCAGTGAAACAAAAAACGCTTTTTGCCAACGGACAAGCACCTTATAAAATTGAACCAAACTATCGTGGAAATATAAAAGATCCGGTGCTGTACGATGCCAAACGCGGCACCCGCTTTTCCACTCAAATGAAAATTAAAAACAAGGATGGAAAATTATCGGCTACCGATAGTAGTTTGGTGCTGAAAAATGCCACTGAAGCCATTATTTACATTTCGGTGGAAACCAGTTTCAACGGATTCGACCGCAACCCGGCGACCGAAGGCAAAGACGCTCAGAAACTTGCAGCCACGCAACTGAAAAAAGCTTTTGCACAGAAAGAATCCAAAATCCGTAAGCGCCACACCGACGATTTCGGACAGTTTTACAATCGTGTAAGTCTTTCGCTTGGCAAAAGCAATGCGCCCGATCTGCCCATAAACGAGCGCCTGAAACGCTATGCATTGGGAAAAGAAGATAAAAATCTGGAAATTCTGTATTTCAATTTCGGACGTTACCTGCTTATTTCCTCGTCGCGCACTCCTGCGGTGCCGGCCAATCTTCAGGGCATATGGAATCCCTACATTCGTCCGCCCTGGAGCAGCAATTACACCACCAACATCAATGCGGAAGAAAATTACTGGCCTGCCGAAACAGCAAATCTTAGCGAAATGCATAAACCTCTGCTGGGTTTTATTGAAAATCTATCGAAAACAGGCGCCATCACTGCACGCAATTTCTACGGTACACGCGGTTGGGTTTGCGCACACAACTCCGACATTTGGGCCATGACCAATCCTGTGGGCGATTTTGGCGACGGCGATCCTTCATGGGCCAACTGGAACATGGCAGGCGTATGGCTGAGCACGCATTTGTGGGAGCATTTTTTATTCACGGGCAATAAAGATTTCCTTAAAAACAAAGCCTACCCGCTTATGAAAGGCGCTGCTCAGTTTTGTCTCGACTGGTTGGTGGAAGATCAAAATGGCTTTCTGATTACTTCACCGTCCACTTCGCCCGAGAACCGCTACAAAACGCCCGAAGGCTTCAAAGGAGCTACTTTGTATGGCGCCACTGCCGACCTGGCCATGATGCGCGAACTTTTTGCACAAACCATTGAAGCTGCAAACGAACTGGGACTCGACAAATCGTTCAGCGATTCGCTCGGCAACGCCCTGAAACGTTTTTATCCTTATCAAATAAGCAAAAATGGTCATTTACAGGAATGGTATCACGACTGGGAAGATGAAGATCCGCGCCACCGTCATCAGACACATTTGTTTGGCCTGCATCCTGGGCAGCACATCACGCCCGAAAAAACACCCAACCTCGCAGCTGCAAGCAGAAAAACGCTCGAAATAAAAGGCGACGAAACCACAGGCTGGAGCAAAGGCTGGCGCATCAACCTCTGGGCGCGACTTTGGGACGGCAACCGTGCTTACAAAATGTACCGCGAACTGCTTCGCTATGTTGACCCGGACGGTTA
>JAGPIU010000041.1 GCA_018054805.1 Paludibacter sp.
AATGCATCAACTTGTCGTTGTAGTTGGTAATCATGGGGCCTACATAGTTGGCGCCATCCCATACACTACCTGTGTGCAGACTTGTCACAGCATCAATAAGTTTTGTTTTGAAATCAGGATCGTTGTATACTTCTTTTTCGAGAATCAGCAATGAGCAGGCCGAGCATTTCTGTCCGGCATTGCTAAAGGCCGAAGTTACAATGTTCTGAATAGCATGATCGCGGTCGCCGGCAGCTGACACAATGATGGCATTTTTACCACCTGTTTCGGCCGAGAGCGGACAAACCGGGTTGCTTTCGAGCAAGCGGAAGGCTGTATCGGTTCCACCTGTTAGAATAGTGTGTTTTATGGCCGGATGAGTAGTAATGTAGCTCAATGGCGCGCGACCATCGGTACAAACTACCTGAAGTGCATCTTTGGGAACGCCGGCTTCCCAGAAACATTTGGCAAATTCCCATGCCACAGGAAATGCCACAGTAGCAGGTTTCAGTATTACAGTATTTCCGCCAGCTAATGCGGCAGCCACGCCACCAACAGGAATGGCCAATGGGAAATTCCAGGGCGGAATAACCAATACAATACCTTTGGGCGTCATTTTTACCGTTTCGAGTTTGGTAAACTCCATCATGCTGATAGGGTAGTAACGGCAGAAATCCACAGCTTCTGATACTTCCACATCGCCTTCGGCAAATGTTTTTCCGGTGATGGCCGACATGCAGCCAATCAGATTGCCACGGTTTTCGTTCAGTATATCAGCTGTTTTGTGCAGAAATACATTGCGCTGCTCTACCGAAGTTTTTCTCCAGTTCGAAGCATCTTTTTCGGCAATTTCCACTATTTGTTCGACCATTTCCTGATTCGACAACGAAACTTCGCAAACCACGATGTCGTCCACCTGACAATGGTCGGTATAAACCTGACGATTTTCGGTTTCCACTTCTTTGTCGCCAATCTGCACAGGTATAATATAAGGCTTGTCGTCCTTGCTCTTCATCCAGCTTTTGCGAATTTCATCGGCCCATTCGCGATTCTGACGCAGGTCAAAGTTCGTATCCGGCTCGTTTTTAAATATTGTATTTTCGGGCAAAGGAAATTCTCTTTCGTTGGTCAGCCTGTTTTGAATGCGTTTTGGCTTCGAAATCATCTGATCCTTCAGTTGATATGCTTCTTCAAACTGCTTTTGCAGGAAATTCCATTGTTTGCTGTCTACTTTCAGGTTAAACGAATAACTCAGAAAGTTGTCCACACCTGTATTCTCGTCGAGGCGGCGCACAAGGTACGAAACCGCGTTCAGGAAATGCTCATCGTTTACCACCGGAGTATAAAGAATAATCTGTTTTCCCAACTGACGCATCACACGAGGCAGGTGATTGGCCATACCTTCGAGCATTTCGAAAGTTACAAATTCGTCCACACCATTACGCTGTCCAAGTAAATAAGCATAACCAATGCTGAAAAAATTGTGCGAAGCCACTCCAACTCTCAGCGCTTTGGCATTTTCGGGCTGTAAAGCGCGGTCGAGAATATGCAGATAGTTGGCATCTACTTTTATTTTGGTGTCGAGCACCGGATTTTGCCATCCTTTGAGCGACGACACAATGCTTTCCATTTGCAGGTTTGCACCTTTTACCAAACGCATTTTGAGCGGAGCGCCACCTTCCTCCACACGTTTACGGGCAAATTCGAGAAGTTCGGTCTGAAAATCCCATGCATCGGGCAGATAAGCCTGAACCACAATACCCGCTGAGAGATTTTTGAATTCGGGATAGCTGAGCACTGTTTTGAATACATCCAGTGTGAGTTCAGTATCCTTATATTCCTCCATATCGAGGTTTACAAATTTATTTTCTTTTTCGCCTTTGTCATTTACATAAGGATAATCCATAGCCTGTTTGTAAATACGGGCAAGGAGCGAGCAGAGTTCGGTTTTGTTTTTGGCATAATTCAGAGCATTTATCTGCGCGTAAATACCTGAAATTTTAATGGAAATATAGTTGATTTTGGGATCTTTAAGTGCTTCGAGGTAATGCAGGTAGCGTTTTTCGGCTTCTCCATCGCCCAAAACCACTTCGCCAAGCAGGTTTACGTTCTGACCTATTTGCTGCGAACGGCGCGAATTAAGATGCTGTGTAAGTAACGAAGGTTTTTCGTTGATGATGACTTTTGATGTGTCGGAACGGAGACGCTTTTTGAAAATAGGCATTGAAATAAAATCGAACCAATAGCCAAAGGAAGTAAACAGATGCAGCAACATATTATCGGCAGTGCCAAAAAATTCGGGTACACCGTATCTTTCGATGAGCAACTTCATGCGTCGCGCCAGCTTTTTGTTGTCTCTTATCTGCGACGACTCGTCGAGCATTTTCGATAAAAGTGCCTTGTCGTTGGGATTCTGAATAAGAATAGCATATTTTTTTTGCTCCTTCAGCTCTTCGGCTGTAATTTCTTTTTCAGATTTATCGAGGAATAATTTTCCCCAGTCTATCACTTCCTGTGTGGTGATTCTTTCCATATTTCTATTATTTAGTTTTAAAAACAAGCGAAAGATAGTGGAAAAATTTTAAAATGTAATATTGAAAGTATCGAAAAAATCAATGTTAAATGAAACTTTTTCGCTTTGTTATCCGAAAGGGTTTTATTGTAACAATTTGTGATTAAAATGGCTGTAAAAATTACAGAAATATTTTATGCTGAAAGCGTAAAGTTCATGGCTCGCGGATAAAGTGACAAAGACGCTAAGATACTTTTCATTTGTATCTAAGCGTCTTTGTGTTTTGAAATTAATTTGCAATAAGTTTAGCTTGCAGCAACGCAGATAAACTTTTGAGAATCCTTATGTAAGTCTCGTAATTTATACAATTATTCTCAATTACTTGCCAAAAAGTTTTTGTTGCAAATCGGGGCGCTTCATTCGTTGTAAGTCCTGAATAATTTGCTGACGGTATTCGTTTTTATACCAGAAGAAAAATTTCCGCTGATCGAGTTTTTCACTTTTGCTGCGGGCCGTAAATACCGGTTCGAGTGTATATGGATGGTATCCGGAATAGTAAATTTCGGTGGCTACAGTCATTGGAGTAGGAGTGAAGTCCTGCACTTGCTCCAGCTTAAAGTCGAATCTCTTTGTTTGAATAGCCAAATCGGCCATGTCTTCTTTTTTAGAAGCCGGATGACTCGAAATAAAGTATGGAATAAGCTGCTGATTCATACCGGTTTCTCGGTTAATACGATCGAAAATAGCCTTGAACTTACCGAAGTATTCGAATGAAGGCTTACGCATAATCTTTAAAACATCGTCGGATGTATGCTCCGGGGCCACTTTCAGCCTTCCTGATACGTGGTTGGTAATCACTTCGCGCATATATTCCTCGTGACTACGTTTTGTTTCTTCATCTTTACTGTCGCTTAGCAAGATGTCGTATCGTATTCCGCTGCCAATAAACGACTTTTTGATGCCGGGAATCTTATCTACTGCACGATACACGTCGGTCAGGCGGCTGTGATTGGTGTCGAGGTTGAAGCATACTTTCGGAAATATACAGGAAGGCTTCTTACATTTTTTGCAAATTTCCATGTCTTTTCCCTTCATGCCATACATATTGGCCGAAGGACCGCCCAAATCGCTTATATAACCTTTAAAGTCGGGCATCTCGGTCACTTTTTCCACTTCTTTCAGAATGGATGCTTTAGAGCGCGATACAATAAATTTGCCCTGATGCGCCGAAATGGTACAAAACGCACAACCTCCGAAGCAACCACGGTGCATGTTTACCGAGAATTTAATCATCTCGTAGGCCGGAATACGTTTATCCTTATATTTGGGATGTGGCACACGTGTATACGGTAAATCGAACGAAGCATCGAGTTCAGCTTCGCTGAGCGGTGCAAAAGGTGGATTTACAATAACCCAGCGGTTACCTGTTTTTTGTAGCAGGCGATTTGCTTCAATCCGGTTCGATTCTTCTTCGATGTGACGGAAGTTCGAAGCATAAAGCTTCTTGTCGCGCAGACAGATTTCATGATCCACGAGCGTAATGTCGGTCCATTTCGAGACTGGTACTTCTTTTTTCAGAAATGAAGTTTGCGGAATGTCGGTAAGTTCTGCGAATGTTTTTCCGGCTTTTACCTGATTGAGTAATTCGCGAAGTGGTTTTTCTCCGTTTCCATAAATCAACATATCGGCTCCTGAATCAACTAATATGCTGGGCATGAGTTTGTCCGACCAGTAGTCGTAATGCGTAAAGCGTCGCAGCGAAGCTTCAATACCACCAATCAGAAGTGGTACATCCGGATAAAGTTTTTTGAGTATTTTGCAATAGGTAATTGTGGCATAATCGGGGCGTAATCCCTGCTTTCCGTCGGGAGAATAAGCATCGTCGGAGCGTAATCGTTTATTGGCCGTATAGTGATTCACCATCGAATCCATATTTCCTCCGCTCACAGCAAAGAACAAGCGCGGACGGCCCATTTTCTTGAAATCGCGGAGGTCGTCGCGCCAGTTGGGTTGTGGTACAATAGCTACTTTCAGACCCTCGGCCTCAATTATTCGGCCAATGACAGCTGCTCCAAAAGCAGGATGATCGATATAGGCATCGCCGGTAAAGAAAACGATGTCCACTTCGTCCCAGCCACGTATTTCAAGTTCTTTTTTGGTTGTTGGTAAAAAATCGGTAAGTAAATATGTCTTTTGAGGCATAGTAAATCAGTTTATAAAAATAGTAAAATCACTCAGGTTTATCAACAAATTTTCGCAAGTCACCCGAAATGTATTTTAATCAACAAAGATACAAACAAATAAGTTCAAAAACCACAGGAATGCCTTTGTCATATACGAATTGTCCATTCGCCATGGCCGATAAGTTTTACAATTTGCTGGTACAGTCTCGAATTTTCAAATTTCAAATCAATTGGTTGTTTTAAAACTCTGAAACCCGAAACTTTGAAACCTGTAAGCCTGGACCCCCGAACAATTTAACCTATAAATGTGTTTTTTTATCAGAAATAATAAAAGAAAAAAAGATGAGTGTGAAAGTAGCGTTTTTTGATACAAAGTCGTACGACGAAAGTTCGTTTAAAAAGGTCAATCAGAAATTTGGTTTTGATATTAAGTATTTCAAGGGGCATTTGAATATTGACAATGTGGCTCTGACCAAAGGCATAGATGTGGCTTGTATTTTTGTAAATGCAGTGGCAGATGCGCCTGTGATTGATGAATTAGTGGCGAATGGAGTTAAAGTGATTGCCCTACGTTGTGCAGGTTACAATAATGTGGATCTGAATGCAGCTCGCAATAGAATTAAAGTGGTGCGTGTGCCGGCTTATTCGCCTTATGCAGTAGCCGAACATACTCTGGCACTGATGCTTACACTTAACAGGAAAACGCACCGCGCTTATAACCGTACCCGCGAAGGGAACTTTGCTCTTTCGGGATTAATGGGCTTCGATATGCATGGAAAAACTGCCGGTATTATCGGGACAGGAAAAATAGCTAAAATTCTGATTAAGACACTTCGCAGTATGGGAATGGAAGTGTTGGCTTATGATTTATACCCTGATATGGATTTTGCCGCCCGCGAAGGTATAAAATATGTATCGCTCGACGAACTTTATTCAGGTTCGGATATTATTTCGCTGCACTGTCCGCTCACAAAGGAAACTGAGTATATAATCAATGATGAAGCTATTTCGAAAATGAAGAATGGCGTCATGATGATCAATACCGGGCGTGGAAAGCTTATCGATACACAGGCCTTGATTAAAGGTTTGAAAAGCAAAAAGATAGGTTCGGCCGGCCTTGATGTGTACGAGGAAGAAAGTGAATACTTTTTCGAAGATCGCTCCAACAGGGTTATGGACGACGATGTGCTTGCCCGTCTGCTCTCGTTCAACAATGTGGTGGTGACTTCGCATCAGGCCTTCTTTACGCAGGAAGCGCTTGAGAATATCGCAGAAACTACCCTGAAAAACATTCAGGATTTTATTGAAGGACGTGAACTCGTCAATGAAGTGAAGTTGTAGCAGGTTTTAGAGTTATTTGTTCTTTTTATCATAAAAATAAAAAGTCGGAGTCGCATTTATGCTTTCTCCGACTTTTTTTATGTCATGCACTCTATTGAATGAGCTTTGAATTTAACGTTTTACTGATATTGAATATAAATAGGTTGCGGTTTTAGTTTCATTAAATCTTCAGCTGTCATCAATACGTTAGGTGCCTTTTTCAAATCGTTTTTGTAGAACAGTTTGAATCCGGTAAACTGCACAGGCTCTTTGTGAATATACAGTTTGTAGGTGCTGCGCTTGAGGACAGGTTCGCCCCAACCGTCCATATGCATTACAATTTGTACTTCAGGTTTCAGTTTTATGTTTTTGTGATTGCGTACCATACCTTGTGTAAAGCGGTGCACCACAAGTACTTTTGGTGGCAGATTGTTATCTTTTACCAGTTTGGCCAGATAATCAGAGCAATAATTTACATCTTCGGCATCAATTGTTCCAATCTTTTTGCCCGGAATACTACCATCTTTCATCGAAAATTCAGGGTCGATACCCAAATGTACGTGAGGCATTTTCAGATATTTCTCGAGTCGTGGCACTTCGTTCTGATAGGTGCTATGGCTTACCTGAATGTCCAGAAAAACAATTGCGTTGCGCATGGCAGCAATTTTTAGCGCTGAATCTATTTGCTGCTCGGGCATGCGTTTGCAGTAAGTGTTATCGCTCATCGGAATTCCCTGCGCAACTACTGCTATGTAGTGAATGGCGGGCTGTACGGGAGTATTCGGATCAGCTTTTTCCCAGGCCGCTTTTTCTATATCGAAGCGTCTCCAAAGTTCGTCTGGCGCATATTCGCCCAAAACGCCCATTTTTTTCGAATAAAGGTTGCCGTAATAAGCCACAATACGTTTAAAGGGCAGAATGGCTCCGTTGAGCGGAAGTGGCTGATTTCTTACAGGCCATAAACCGGTGGTATCGCCATTGATAATTTCGTTTACTTTGCTGAAATATGCTGCGGAATCGACTGTCACTGGCTGAGTCACCTCTTCAGTTTCAGCAGTTTCTTTATCGCCTTTGGCTTGTTTTGCAGACTCAGTTTTAGGCTGACAGGCTGCCAGTGAAATTACAAATAGATAAAGTACTATTTTCTTCATTTTATATTATTTAGAAGGTTATATTTAGAAATTTCGTTTAATTGATTTTATTAATGAGTTTGTGCTGACGTCGGGAATGATTACCCGTCGTACTGTTTGCAGCGGATATACCGAATCGCGCTTTTGCGACAAAATAAACGAGAGTTTGAAATGCTCCTGAAGTTTTGCTGCACTTTCGGTATTGAAAACGCCATTCGGATATGCCCAGTAATCGATTGGCTTTTGAGTGATGTGCGATAACTTTTTGATAGGTTTAATCACATTCGTTTCCCAATCAGTGTCGGTTTTGTATTTTGTAGCCATGGTGTGATCCATGCTGTGCAGACCAATTTCATGTCCACGGGCTGCCAGAGCTGCTATTTGTGTGGTGTCCATATAGTTTTTCTTGTTCAGGGTAATGGTCATAATAAAGAAAACGCCTCTGAAACCGTACTTTTCCATTACCGGAGCTGCAGTTGCAAAAT
>JAGPIU010000042.1:0-5511 GCA_018054805.1 Paludibacter sp.
TCGGTAGGTATTGAGTTTGGAAACACAGCTGTGGGCGGCAAAATTGAGCCGGTGAAACATGCCTGCTGTGCTAAAATTATCAGTGTGGTGTAAGGGATTACGCCGGATCGATTGGTTTGTAAGGTATTTCTATAAACGCAATACGACCCCGTCGGGGTCGAACAATCATCTGCATGACATTTTCCTATAGATATGTGACTCCTATGGCGTCAAAACACTAAACCAAACCAGGTCTTTAATCCTCCTTATCCCGGTTGTATAATATATTTATAAACATGTCGCATACAAAAAAGTGGCAGCTTCACCTGCTGTGAAACTACCACTCATTTATAATTCCAGATACTGTATTTCTTATTTTGCAGTTAGCTGAATGTCGAGGATAAAGATATTATCGATGGCTTTGTCGCCGAGGTTATCGAAGAATGAGTTCGAACCGTAGCGCACGTCGAATTTCGAACGATCCACTTTCAACTGTGTTTTGTACACATTGTTTTGCTTGGTGACAACAAAGTTTACAGGTTCTGTTTTGCCTTTGATGGTTATATTGCCCGACACATTGGCTTTGCCATTGCTGAACTTGGTGGCTTTGGTTACAGTAAATTTAGCTGTCGGGAATTTCTCAACACCGAAAAAGTCATCGGACTTCAGGTGATCGACCAGTTTTTTGTTGACTCCTTCGTTCTCAATGTCGGTGCAGGTAATAGAATTCATATCGATAACCACACTTCCTTTTACAATATCTCCGGATTTAAGTTCAAGCGTTCCACTCTTTACTTTGATTTCTCCATTGTGTGCACCACCAATTTTGTTACCTGTCCATTTCACAACTGCATCGGAAGGTTTCACATTAATTTTTTGTGCAAATACTGCAAACGTGCCTGCAATCAAAAGCAGGGCTATCAATTTTACTTGTTTCATATTCAATTCTGTTTTGTTTTAATTTGTTTTCAGTGAATCTCAAACAATAAAACAACACAGTACGATTGAATGTTGGAAAGATTTTTTGTATAGCTAATAGAGCATGTCTATAAAAAACGGGCTGCTGAAATAATTTTCAGCAGCCCAATTTCCAAATCTTCACATCATCACATCACCACATCATCACATCACCACATCACCACATCATCACATCATCACATCATCACATCACCACATCATCACATCACCACATCACCACATCACCACATCACCACATCATTTTCCTCTGATAATGCGCTTAATCTCATTGAGTTTATTAAGCGCTTCCACAGGAGTAAGGTTATTGATATCGAGATTTTTTATTTCGTCGCGGATTTGTTCGAGCACAGGATCGTCGAGCTGGAAGAAACTGAGTTGCAGACCTTCGCGATGTTCGGCAATTTCGCCTATGGGTTTCGACACACCATTCTGACGGTTTTCCGATTCAAGTTCTTTCAGTATTTGCTCCGAGCGTTTCACAATACTTTGTGGCATGCCCGCCATTTTGGCCACATGAATACCAAAACTGTGTTCGCTGCCTCCACGCACCAATTTACGAAGGAAAATAATTTTCTTGTCCACCTCTTTTACCGACACATTATAGTTTTTAATGCGACTGAACGATTTTTCCATTTCGTTGAGTTCGTGGTAGTGAGTGGCAAATAGTGTTTTGGCATGTGCATTAGGGTGTTCGTGAATATATTCCACAATGGCCCAGGCAATGGAGATACCGTCGTAAGTACTTGTTCCGCGCCCGAGTTCATCGAACAAAATCAGACTACGTCCCGAGAGATTGTTCAGAATGCTGGCCGCTTCGTTCATTTCCACCATAAAAGTCGATTCACCCTGCGAGATATTGTCGCTGGCACCCACGCGGGTAAAGATTTTATCCACCACACCGATTTTAGCGCTTTCCACAGGCACAAAACAACCTATCTGCGCCATCAGCGTGATAAGTGCAGTCTGACGTAGCAGGGCAGACTTACCTGCCATGTTCGGACCGGTAATGATAATAATTTGTTGTGTTTCGCTATCGAGATACACATCGTTGGCAATATAGCTTTCGCCCACAGGCAATTGCTTTTCTATTACCGGATGGCGTCCCTGACGAATATCGAGCACATCGGAATCGGAAATTTCGGGGCGCACATATTTGTTTTCGGCCGATACGCGTGCAAACGAGAGCAGGCAGTCGAGCTGTGCAATAAGATTGGAATCGAGTTGCACCGCTGTAATATATTCAGCCAGTGCAATGACCAAATCGTTGAACATACGGGTTTCAATGGCCAGAATCTTTTCCTCGGCACCCAGAATTTTCTCTTCGTACTCCTTCAGCTCCTGGGTAATATAGCGTTCTGCATTCACCAGCGTTTGCTTGCGAATCCATGTTTCAGGAACTTTATCCTTGTGCGCATTACGCACTTCAATGTAATAGCCAAACACATTATTAAAACTGATTTTCAGACTTGGAATACCTGTAGTTTCACTTTCACGATCCTGAATACGTTGCAAAAACTCCTTGCCCGAATGAGCCAGCATGCGCAGTTCATCCAAATCAGCATCAACTCCTGCACGGAAAATATCGCCACGATGAATCAGCGTAGGAGGATCGTTGTTCAGTTCACGTTCAATTTTATCAGAAATACTGTGACAGGCATTCAGTTGCTCGGCAATGCGGTTAAGAGTCGGATTTTCGGATTCGGCACAGGCTTCCTTGATAGGCTCAATGGCTTTGAGCGCCACTTTAAGCTGCACCACTTCACGCGGATTAATGCGTCCGACAGCCACTTTGGAGATAATACGTTCGAGGTCGCCGATAAGTGCAATTTGTTGTTCGAGCAGATTTTTGAGTTCGGGATTGCGGAAAAAGTACTCCACCACGCCGTGACGCTCCACAATGGGTTTCACATCTTTCAGCGGAAAAGCCACCCAGCGTTTCAGAAGACGCGCGCCCATGGGTCCGATAGTGCGGTCGAGCACATCCACCAGCGTTTTAGCGCCTTCGTTCATCGAACCGTAAAGTTCGAGATTGCGCACAGTAAAGCGGTCGAGCCATACGTAGCGGTCTTCCTCAATACGCGAAAGCTGAGTAATATGACCCGTTTGCTGATGATGCGTGAGGTCAAGATAGTGCAAAATAGCACCGGCCGCCACTACAGCATCCGGAAGATTGCTTACACCAAAGCCTTTGAGTGTCTTGGTTTCGAAATGTTTCAGCAAGCGTTCGTTAGCCGAATCGGGGATATAAGCCCAATCCTCAAGTGCGTAGCTAAAGAATTTATTCCCGAAAATGCTTTCAAATTCTTTCTTTTTGGTTCGGTCGAAAAGCACTTCTTTGGGACTAAAGCTACTCAGTAACTTATCCACATACTCGGCAGTGCCTTCGGCTACCAGAAATTCGCCTGTGGAAATATCGAGAAAGGACACTCCCACCCTTTGCTTATTAATAAATATGGATGCAAGAAAGTTGTTTTCTTTATGATTGAGCGTGGTATCGCTGTACGACACGCCGGGCGTTACCAATTCGGTGACACCACGCTTTACTAGTTTTTTGGTAAGTTTCGGGTCTTCAAGCTGGTCGCAAATAGCCACGCGCTTGCCTGCACGCACTAATTTAGGCAGGTAGGTATCGAGTGCATGATGCGGAAAGCCGGCCAGCTCAACCGTTTTGGCAGAGCCATTGGCACGACGGGTAAGGGTAATGCCCAGAATTTCGGAAGCTTCAATTGCATCCTGTGAGAAAGTTTCGTAGAAATCGCCACAACGAAAAAGCAAAATCGCATCAGGATGTTGCGCTTTGATTTCGAAAAATTGCTTCATTAAGGGGGTTTCTACTATTTCGTTTGCCATTTAAATATTTTATTTGAAAATTTGAAAATTTAGAATTTGAAGATTTGAAAATGAAAAAACACACAAAAATGAATTTTCAAATTTCAAATCTTCAAATTATCAAATTACATATAGCCGAAGTCATTTTCGACCACTCATATTTTAGTTTCTCTGTTTTTATGTTTCCGATAAATGCATCGGCGCGCTGATTTTGATAAAAATCGACAAGTGCATCAGCAATCTGCCTGGGTTCCACATCGACCACATAACCTACTTTTCCGTGTGGCACAATTTCGGCCAATCCGCCTACATTGGTTACCAGCATGGGTTTTTCAAAATGATAAGCAATCTGACTTACGCCACTCTGCGTGGCTGTGCGGTAAGGCTGAGCTACCAAATCGGCAATACCGAAGTAGTTTCGCACTTCGCTGTCAGGGATAAATGAAGTGCGCAGTTCTACAAGATTTTCGAGTTTGAGCTTTGCAATTTGCTGCAGATAAGGCTCGGGGTTTTCGTAAAACTCACCGGCCACAATCAGCTTTACAGGAAATTCGCGCAAACGCTTATCGGCAAACGCTTCGAGTAACAAATCGAGCCCTTTGTACTGACGGATAAAGCCAAAAAACAGCAGATATGAAAATTGCTCGTGCAATCCAAGCTTCATGGCAGCCGATTTTTTGTCGGGCAATTCACCAAAATGGTCGTAAATAGGATGCGGCGACACAGCTATCGGTTTATTTTGCTTATCGAAGTGCCTGATATCGCGAGCCACAGCGTCGGCCATAGCCACAAAACCATCCATACTGCGAACAAAATAGCCGGGAAAAAGTTTGTCGAGCACGGTAGGTTCGTGCGGAATCATATTGTGTACCAGCGCTATCATTTTTGTGCGTGGCGAGCGGGCAAACCGCGCAATAGTTCCGAAACAGGGCGCCATAAATGCCATCCAGTAACAAAAGATTACCCTGTCGGGCTGCATTTTTTTTATTTCGCGCCCCACAGCCATCCAGTTCAGCGGATTTACAGAGTTTACACGCCGGCGAATACGCAAACCTGAAGGAGCCTTTTCGTCGGAAAATTGCGACTTTCCGGGGAACAGGAATGATGGATACTGAAGCGAGAAGGTAAATACTTCCACCTCGTGACCTTCCTTTACAAACTCGTGCGCCAACCGCTCATTGTAAGCGGCCAGTCCGCCACGATACGGGTGTGCAGTACCGACTATGACTATCTTCATTTTATTGATATTTTTGTTCACAAAAGCTGTTTTGAGGCAGTTTATAAGTTCGTTGAAATATTTAATGATATATTTCTAACACAATAGAACACATAGAAATTATTTAAGAAAAAGACTTAGTTCACATAGTAAACGTATCTGATGATACGTTTTACAGCGCTGAAATTATCCCGATTTTCGGGATAATCCTATGTGTTCTTAGTCTTTTCTGTTGTTTTCAAAACTATTGTGTACTATGTGGTGAAAACATATCAACAATAATTATCGATTACTTATCTGCAAAAATACAAAATTTATCAGAGGGCATGGGTTTATTAAAGTTATATTTTTTGAACAAAACATTTACATGCCTAATGCATATCCGACACAGATGTTTGTTTTTTCTGATAATTCATGTTTTTTTAGAGAAATAATTTTATTAATAGCCAAAAAATCACTTAATTTGTAGCCTGAAAATAACGAACATAAAAACATATAGCACAATGAAA
>JAGPIU010000042.1:5611-7489 GCA_018054805.1 Paludibacter sp.
ATGAAAACCCTTTTGAAGTTCTTAGGTCCCATTCTGATATTGATTGGTGTAATTATATTGTCGGTTTATTTCTTTACCGGATCGAGTTCGAATACATTTCTTGCTTCTGCCGGCATTATTATGATTGTAGGATTTCTTTCGCACATCCTTATCAATCGTAAAGTACAATAAGAAACAAACTGAAGAAATTTCAAAAAAGCGGCTCTGATACATTTCAGAGCCGCTTTTTGAATATATTTATGGATTTTACTCCATACTTATATGGATATTTTAAACATAAAAAAACAATATCTTTGCGATGTTGTTAGACTATAGAAATATTTCTAAAGTTTTTTTATGTATCACTCTAAAATAATTATTTTATGAAAAAGCTCTTTTGGTCAGTACTTCTGATAATTCCATTTCTTACCGGTTGCGATCTATTGGGTGAGTTAACAAAAATCCCACTTCCTATCACACAATCAATTACGATACCTGCTACTCCGGTTCCGGGAAGCCAAACTATCGAAACACCTGCGATTGAAACAGGACTCGACAGTGTACTCAATGAAGCCGGTGCAAGTTTGGATTTTATTGAAGTAGTAAAACTATCGAAGATGGAATTCAGTATTTCGAATGGAAGCGAGGATTTAAGCTTCCTGAAAGATGTAAACATTTACATTAGCGCTACAGGCAAGGATGATGTAAAAATAGCCTCAGCCACTAATGTAGGCAATGTAACTGAGCTGAAATTTACTACTCAGGATGTGGATATTAAAAGTTTTATTCTGGGCGAAAGCTTTAAACTGAAGATTGAAGTAAGTACAGATGAAGCGCTTAGTTCAGCCACAGAAATTCAACTGGACATGGTGTTTATGATGGACCTGAAAGTATTGGGAATGTAACACAAAAAGACATTTACAAAAAGCAGGCTGTTTCGGATATTGAAACAGCCTGCTTTTTTTATACCAGGACAAAAGGGAATTATTGCGCCGTAATTTCAATCTGCTGATGGGGCAATCCTTCTACTGAAGCTTTCAAAACTATTTTTCCGGCTTTGCCCGAACTTTGCACTATGGCCATACACTTCCCGAAGAACAAATGACGTTCTGCTTTCTTCAGCGAATTGTGGTCGTTCTGATTACCATTATCGGTACCCGCCACAAAACCTTCACCTGTAATGCTAAACTTTACCAGTTTGTCGGCAAGCGGATGCGCATTTCCCTGTGCATCGACCAATTCGCAGGTTACAAACGAAAGATCGTTTCCGTTGGCAGCTATAGTGCCTCTATCGGCTTTCAACCTGATAGTGATTGGCTCACCGGCTGTACGAATTTCGCGCACAAGCACTTCGCGACCACCTTTGCGCGATACTGCTTTGACAACTCCCGGCTCGAACTTTACACGCCACATTACATGCAGGTCATCGTTTTGCTTGCTGCGCACACCCTGCGAAACGCCATTGATAAAGAGCTCCACTTCGTCGGCATTGTTGTAATAAGCCCATAGATCAACTGTTTGTCCTGCCGCCTGGTTCCAGTGCGGAAAAACATGCAACACATCTTTCGAAGTCCATTCGCTCTGATACATGTAATACACATCTTTCGGGAAACCGGCCAGATCGACAATTCCGAAATACGAACTGCGAGATGGCCACCAGTAAGGCGTCGGCTCGCCCAGATAATCGAAACCTGTCCAGATAAACTGCCCTGCAATGTGAGGATATTTCTTTACAATTTTCCATGTCGTTTCGTGGGTCGAACCCCAGGGCGCATGACTGTTGTCGTAAGCCGAACATTTTTGCAGCGGATTGTGAAAAGGTTTGTCCCAACGCTCGGGCCAGATATTCATACTATCCGATGGCATAAGGTAAAAACCACGCGTTTGGAGAGACGAAAC
>JAGPIU010000043.1:0-2662 GCA_018054805.1 Paludibacter sp.
GGACATATCCTGGGAATTGTGCCCAAAACACATTTACCCAACAACAACGAATTTTACGAAAAACGCTGGTTTACAGAAGCTGCAAAAGCCACGGTAAACGAAATAATACTGGCAGGCGAAACAGTTCCTTTTGGCACCGATCTGCTTTTTGGCGATGCACATTTCAGTTTTGGAATTGAAATTTGCGAAGACCTTTGGGTACCGATTCCGCCGGGAACACAACATTGCCTGCACGGAGCTGATGTGATTTTCAACCTTTCGGCCAGCAACGAACTTACCGGAAAACACAACTATTTGTGTCAGCTTATCGAACAGCAATCGGCGCGCTGCATTTCGGGATATGTGTATTCGTCATGTGGTTTTGGCGAATCGACAACCGATGTGGTGTATGGCGGAAATGCCATTGTAGCCGAAAATGGAAAGATCATCGCCAAATCGGAACGTTTCAGTATCGAAGCACAACTTATTGTTTCTGAAATAGATGTGGAACGATTGAAAGCCGACAGACTGAAGAACGGAAATTTCAGCAACCTGCGTACGGACAAAAAGTACAGACATATAAAACTCGAAGACGCTTATTTTTCGAAATTTGAAATAAGCCGTAAATTTGAGAAACATCCTTTTGTGCCTTCAGTTGCAAACCGCGATGCTGCCTGTGGCGAGATTTTTTCTATTCAGGTAAATGGGCTTGCCAAACGCTGGATGCACACCAAAGCAGAAACACTTGTGATTGGCATTTCTGGCGGTCTCGACTCTACGCTGGCGCTTTTGGTTTGTGTAAAAACGGCTGACAAGCTTGGTTTCGACCGTAAACGCATTGTGGGAATTACCATGCCGGGCTTTGGCACCACTAACCGTACATACAACAACGCGCTGCAATTGATGCAGGCTTTGGGCATTAGCGTAAAAGAAATTTCAATAAAAGATGCCTGTATTCAGCATTTTAAAGACATAGAGCATGACCCGTTGCTCCACGATGTGACTTACGAAAACACGCAGGCCCGCGAACGCACTCAGATACTGATGGACATGGCCAACAAAACCAACGGATTGGTGGTGGGCACCGGCGATTTATCGGAACTGGCGCTGGGTTGGGCTACCTACAATGGCGATCACATGTCGATGTATGCAGTAAACAGTGGTGTTCCCAAAACTTTGGTACGTTATCTGGTGGATTGGGCTTCGCATCAACTCGACAAACAGTCGGAAGAAATTTTGCAGGATGTAATTGATACTCCGGTAAGTCCCGAGCTGCTTCCTGCCGACGAAGAAGGCAATATTGCACAGAAAACCGAAGATTTGGTAGGACCTTACGAATTGCACGACTTTTTCCTTTATTATTTCGTGCGTTTTGGATTCAGCCCTGAGAAAATCCTTTTTCTGGCACAAAATGCATTCGAGAAAGAATATGACAAGGAAACCATCGTGAAATGGTTGAAAATTTTCATTCGTCGCTTCTTCAACCAACAGTTTAAACGTTCGTGTATGCCCGATGGCCCTAAAGTGGGCTCCATTAATCTTTCGCCACGCGGCGATTGGCGAATGCCCAGCGATGCAGTGGCATGGGCAACTGATAAATTAAATGCTGAATAATTTCTTCAGCTCATTAATTAACTCTAAAATAACATATTATGCTTTCAGAAATTTATTATGGAAACAGCCTGCAGGATTGGCTCATATCATTGAGCATTATTATTGGCTCCCTTTTACTTAACAAAATCATTGTCCTGCTCAATAAAAATGTAATTCGAAAAGTTACTGCAAAAACCAATAACCGACTCGATGACATTCTTTTCAGAATGATGGAAGCACCTGTTTTGCTTGGTATTGCATTGCTTGCGATCTGGATTGCAATTAGCCGGCTCGAATTCGATCCCAAGGTATTAAACTTTATCAGTAAGGCATATCAGTTCCTTACTGTCATCAATATTACATGGTTTGTAGTGCGCTTTGTAAGTTCACTCATCGAGGAGTATCTTGTGCCTATGGCAAATGATCCGAACCACAAAAACCTCGATAACACACTGATTCCCATTATAAAAAGAGTTATACTTGGTGTCATTTGGGGACTCGGAGTTATCATGGCACTTCGCAATGCCGGTGTAGATGTAGGCGCTATGATTGCCGGTCTTGGTATCGGGGGGTTGGCATTTGCGCTGGCTGCTCAGGATACAATTAAAAATATTTTCGGGGGTGTTACCATTTTCTCCGACCGGCCGTTTCGTTTGGGCGACAGAATTGTAGTAGATGGTTTCGATGGTTTTGTAGAAGATATCGGCATCCGTAGTACGCGCCTTCGCACGCTCGACAAACAGCTGATTACCATTCCCAATTACAAAATTGTGGAAGCTTCCATTCTGAACATTTCAGAGGAACCTATGCGTAAAGTAGTGATGAAACTTGGGTTGACATATGATACAACTCCGGAGCAAATGCAAAAAGCAATTCAGATCCTGGAATCAATGCCTGAGAAAATCGAGGAAATTGATGCGGAAGTGCTGGTTGGATTTACCGAATTTGCCAATTTCTCGCTGAACATCACTTTTATTTTCTGGATAAAAAAAGAATCGCACATTTTTTATACTCCTTCATTGGTGAATATGCAGATTCTAAAAGAATTCAACGAAAACGGACTCAATTTTGCATTCCCCACTCAAACTAT
>JAGPIU010000043.1:2762-7436 GCA_018054805.1 Paludibacter sp.
GTATTTGAAGTTTTTTGCTATTTTTGTCAGTGCTATGTCATTTTTACAGAAAAAATTTATTCACTTATGCAACTTTCAGAAATTCAGGCAGTAAAGCAACGATTTGGAATTATTGGCACTTCGGAGTTGCTCAACAGAGCCATAGATATAGCCGTACAGGTAGCGCCCACCGACCTTTCGGTACTTATTACCGGGGAAAGTGGTGTGGGAAAAGAAAACTTCCCTCAAATTATTCATCACTATAGTCACCGCAAACATGGCCCGTACATAGCTGTAAACTGCGGTGCAATTCCTGAAGGAACCATCGATTCGGAACTTTTCGGTCACGAAAAAGGGTCATTTACAGGCGCAACAGCCGACCGCAAAGGTTATTTTGAAGTAGCCGATGGCGGTACAATCTTCCTCGACGAAGTGGGCGAATTGCCGCTCTCTACTCAGGTGCGCCTGTTACGCGTACTCGAAACCGGTGAATTTATCAAAGTAGGTTCATCCAAAACACTCAAAACAAATGTACGTGTGGTGGCTGCCACCAACCTGAATATGATACAGGCTACGCGCGAAGGTCGTTTCCGCGAAGATTTATATTACAGGCTCAACACTGTACCCATTAGCATACCACCATTGCGCGAACGAAAAGAGGACATCGTTCTGCTTTTCAGAAAGTTTGCGTCCGATTTTGCCGAAAAATACCGTATGCCGGCCATTAAACTTACCGACGATGCAAAAGCATTACTTTCGGCTTATTACTGGAACGGAAATGTGCGTCAGCTTAAAAATATTACCGAACAGATATCTGTCATCGAACAACAGCGTGAGATAAATGCCACTGTGATGCGCAATTATCTGCCCAAAGACGAAATGGAACGGCTTCCGGCCATTTTCCCTTCGGCAGGCAGTCACGATCATAAGTCGTTCAACAGCGAACGTGAAATTCTGTATCAGGTACTCTTCGATATGAAAAAAGACATGAACGATTTGAAAAAGCTCGTTCACGAAATCATG
The DNA here is from genome assembly GCA_018054805.1 of Paludibacter sp. Next base: position 3,765 of record JAGPIU010000043.1, read on the forward strand.
AACGGACAGGTACCAGCCAATGCAGCCGAGACGCTCTATAATTCAGGTTCATTCCTATCGCACAACGACAATATTTTTCATTCGAAAAATGTAAAATCAGACTTTATTCCCGAAAAATCAAACAGTGTAAACCCTGTCTACGAACCAAATGTTGACGAGGTGGAAGATTATCAGGAAGCAGAAGAATATCATGAAGTTGAATCGACACAAAAACCTCTGAGTCTGGAAGATATGGAAAAACAAATGATTCGGAAAACACTTGAGAAACATCGTGGAAAACGAAAAGCTGCTGCCGATGAACTGAAAATTTCGGAACGTACCCTTTACAGGAAAATAAAAGAATATGGAATTGAATAAAATAATAAAACCAAAAGGGACATTTTTGTTGCTTGCTGTGCTGATTTTCGCTTTTAGCAGCTGTACAATATCGTATAAGTTCAACGGTGCGTCCATCGATTATACCAAAACGCGATCAATTTCAATTGCCGATTTTCCAAATACTGCCGAACTGGTGCATCCACCGCTTTCGCAGGAATTCTCGGAGAAACTGCGTGATGTCTATACCAAACAAACCAGACTTCAGGTACTTAAACGTGGCGGCGACATGCACCTCGAAGGCGAAATTACAGGCTATCAGCTTACACCAATGGCTATCAGCGCCGACACCTATGCTTCGGAAACCAAACTTACGATAACCATAAAAGTACGGTTTACAAACAATAAAAATCCGACCGAAGATTTCGAAAAAACATATTCGGCCTACCAGACATTCGACAGTAATTTGATGCTGAACGATGTACAGGACGAATTGCTCAAAACCATGATCGACGAAATTACCGACAACATCTACAACGATACGGTTGCCAGATGGTAGTTCTCATACAGCAAATCCAACAGCTCAGGTTCAACAAAAACAGATTTCCATTTAAAAGTTGATGAAAAACCGCCACATACTTCTTTTCACAATTCTGTCATTATTACTCCTGATGCTCTTTTTGGTGGATCTGGCTTTCGGGAGCATCAGAATTCCAATAGAAAGTATTCCGGATATTTTGCTAAACCGGAAGGGAGTCGGTATTGAATCGGAAATACTGTTGAACTTTCGCTTACCCAAAGCCCTTACAGCCATTATTGCAGGTGCATCATTGTCGGCAGCAGGTCTGATGATGCAGACATTGTTCCGCAATCCGCTGGCCGACCCTTATATTCTCGGAGTAAGTTCAGGTGCAAGCCTCGGAGTGGCACTAATTACAATGGCCTCGGCAATGTTGCCCGTTATGCTTGTCAGCAGTGGTTGGGCAATGATTATCTCAGCTATTGCAGGAGCTTCAGTAGTTCTACTACTTGTTGTGGCGGTTTCGTTCAGGGTGCAGAGTTCGGTTACACTTCTCATTGTGGGAATCATGTTTGGCACCATAGCCGGTTCGGTAGTGAGCATTCTGCAAAATTTCAGCAATCCGGATGCCATTAAACTATTTGTAATGTGGACTTTTGGTAGTCTGAGCGCTGTGACCTGGGATTATATGCAGGTACTTTTGCCTGTATCGCTTACCGGATTGGGAATGGCATTTCTGCTACATAAAAAGATGGATGGATTGCTTTTAGGTGAAAATTATGCACGTGGATTGGGAATTCCGGTTATCAAAACCCGTTTCTGGATAGTGGTTGCTACAGGTTTATTAGCCGGAGGAATTACAGCATTTACAGGACCCATTGCATTTGTGGGTGTTGCCATTCCGCATATAGCCAGAGGATTGTTTCGAACCTCAACGCACAAAACGCTGTTGCCTGCCACTTTGCTTTGTGGCGCCTCGCTCCTGCTCCTTTGCGATATTATCAGTCAGATTCCGGCTTACACTTTACCCATAAATACCATAAGTTCGCTTTTTGGCGCACCTGTGATTTTGTGGATTATTTTAAAGAAAAAATAAAAACAAGGATTTTCGAATGCCAGTTTTAAAAACCAGTTCGCTCAGCATTGGCTACACACGTAAAAACAAAAAAAACGTGGTACAATCAACACTTTCGCTCACATTACAGGCGGGCGAACTGGTGTGTCTGATTGGTCCAAACGGCACCGGAAAATCAACACTCTTACGCACACTTGCCGGATTGCAAAAGCCTCTTGCTGGAAAAATAATGATCGATAGTCATGACATTACCGCATTTTTGGCACATAAAAAAGCCCTCAAAATTGCACTGGTACTTACCGATCGCGTAGATGTGGAAAATGCAAGTGTATACGATATTGTGGCATACGGCCGTCACCCGCACAGCAACTGGTGGGGAAATGCAGATAAAACCGACAAAGCAGCCATTGACGAAGCCATACAAATGGTGCACTTGCAGAGAAAGGCAAACGACAACTTTTGCGAACTATCCGACGGCGAGCGACAACGCGTAATGATAGCCAAAGCGCTTGCGCAGGATACGCCTATCATTATGCTCGACGAGCCCACTGCGCATCTCGACCTGCCAAACCGCGTGGACATTATGCTTTTGCTTCACCGACTGGCACATAAAACCGGAAAATCAATTCTGCTTTCGACACACGAACTTGATTTGGCACTTCAGGCAGCTGATCGTATCTGGCTTATGAGCAACGAAGGTGTGGTAAATGGCGTTCCCGAAGATTTGGTATTTAATGGCAGTTTTAATAAGACTTTCGAAAGCCGTTCGTACTTTTTCAATGCCGACAATGGTAACTTTTCGATGAATTATCCTATGACAGGCAAAGTATGGGTAACCGGAAACAAAACCCGCATGTACTGGACACTTCGAGCATTGGCGCGTGCCGGCTATATGGTTGTACCCGAAGCCGAAACAGTGATTAATATTACCGAAAACAGCTGGATAGTGAAAGATGCAGAGTTTCACACCATCGAAAGTCTGCTGAATCACATCGACACTTCGCTCTGAAAACAAAACGGAGGACACTTTTCAGCATCCCCCGTTCCATATTTGAATTTATCTTCCCTTACACTCCCATTGAGGCTCTTACTGCTTCAATTTTTGCATTGGCAGCAGCATCAGCAGCATCATATTCGGCACGCGAATTCATTTCGCCACGCACTTCAATGTAGAATTTAATTTTTGGCTCAGTGCCCGAAGGGCGAACCGAAATTTTAGTTCCATCCTCGGTGAAATACTGCAACACATTTGAAGTAGCAGGAAAATCAAGGTCCGATTCTTCGCCTGTTGCCACGTTTTTCATCTTCAATGTTTTGTAATCTTTGATCACTTTTACTTTCGATCCGGCAATTTCCACAGGCGGAGTGGTGCGGTAATCGCTCATGATTTTAGCATTTTCCTCGGCTCCCGACTTGCCTTTACGCACTACCGAAATACCTTTTTCCTTGCCATAACCATATTCCAGATAAATATCCTGAAGCAATTCGTAAAGCGTTTTGCCATTGTCCTTTGCCCATGCAGTAATTTCAGCCATCAGCGTACACGACGACACAGCATCTTTATCGCGACAGAAATCTTCGGGAAGGAAACCGTAGCTTTCTTCACCGCCACCGATATAAGTTTTCAGGCCTTCGTTTTCACGAATCACAGCTGCAATCCATTTGAATCCGGTATAGCAATCGTACATTTCAACACCGTTTTTATCTGCAATGTCTTTGATAATTTCGGTTGTCACAATGGTTTTTACGATATATTCTTTTC
>JAGPIU010000044.1 GCA_018054805.1 Paludibacter sp.
GTTCGGCAAATTCAATAATGTCAAGAGCAAACTCAAAACTCAATTCTAAGATTTCATTTCTCATATTTCTTATTTATTGTATAGTCAAGCTCATCATCACATTATCACATCATCTCATCATCATATTATCACATCAACACATCAACTCATCAACTCATCATCACATCAAATCCTTCCTTCATCCGCAAAACTGTAATATTGTCCGCGTGCAATGATAATATGATCGAGCATATTAATTCCTACAGCGTTACAACCTTCTTTTATTTTGCGTGTAATGTTGTTGTCTTCTCCACTCGGGTGATTTTGTCCCGAAGGATGATTGTGTGCCACAGCTATTGAAACGGCCATTTTGTCGAGCGCCATTTTAAGCAACATGGGCAAATCGACCACCGTTTGACGCATACCGCCCTGTGTGAGCCTGCGAACTTCGATGACTTTGTGAGCACCATCGAGCAGTGCTACCCAAAATTCCTCGTGCAAAAGATCGATCAAAACCGGCTCGAACAAATTGAACAGATCCACACTCGATGCAATTTTCTTTCGTTCGAGTACGTCGCTTGTTTTGCGCCGTTTACCAAGCTCCAGCGCAGCCATAATGGTGATGGCTTTTGCTTCGCCAATGCCTTTGAACCGTTTGCAAAGATCGCCGATAGTGAGCCGTGCAAGTTCGTTGATGTTGTCGCCACACTCGCGCATTATACGTCGCGAAAGCTCCACAGCCGACTCTTCGGTGTTTCCTGAACCAATGAGAATGGCCAATAATTCAGCATCCGAAAGGCTTGCTGCTCCTTTTCGGGCCATTTTCTCGCGCGGTCGGTCATCTTCGGACCATTCACGTATAGTCAGACGTTTATTATTTTCATCGGTTAACATTTGCCAAAAGTACAAAATTATTTTAAGATGGAATATATTGGACGTATCATTTGCATTAAAAAAAAATCACATATAGCCTTTAAACGAACTTTGATAGGTTTTTGGTATGTGTTTTTGGTATATTTATTCGTTTTTCAAAAAGGATTTGCATTACTATAAATATTTTGGCCTCCAAAATTATAAAAACTCATTTTTATAATGCAATGACTAAAAATTTCTGTATTTTTGCACTCGCAAATCCGTAAGGGTAAAACTAACAAAACAAACATAAATTTTTGCATGCAACCGGCTGCTACGAGCGCTTGTAGCGGGTAATATGCGATAGTAAAAAAACAAATTATTTTTGTATGAAGAAGCATAATTTTAGTGCGGGCCCCTCAATTTTGCCACGCGAAGTAATCGAAAAAACAGCTCAGGCAGTGTTAGATTTCAATGGTTCAGGTCTTTCTATCCTCGAAATCAGCCACCGATCGAAAGGATTCGAAGCTGTGATTGCCGAGGCAAGAGATCTTTTCAAAGAATTGTTGAATATCCCCGAAGGTTATTCGGTTTTGTTTTTAGGTGGTGGCGCAAGTATGCAGTTTTGTATGGTACCTTACAACTTTCTGGAAACAAAAGCAGCCTATCTCAACACCGGTGTGTGGGCTAACAAAGCCATGAAAGAAGCCAAAGGTTTTGGCGAAGTAGTGGAAGTGGCTTCTTCGAAAGAAGCTGTTTACAATTACATTCCAAAAGGATACACAATCCCAACTGATGCCGATTATTTCCACATTACAACAAATAACACCATATACGGAACTGAAATTCTGACCGATATGGATTCTCCGGTGCCGTTAATTGCCGACATGTCGTCTGATATCTTTTCGCGCCCAATGGACGTTTCCAAATATGCCATGATATATGGTGGCGCTCAGAAGAACCTGGCTCCTGCCGGTGTAACTTTCGTCATTGTAAAAGATGAATTGCTGGGTAAAGTTTCGCGCTATATTCCCACAATGCTCAACTACAAAACACATATTGCCGAAGGTTCAATGTTCAACACACCTCCTGTATTGCCCATTTACAGCGCACTCGAAACACTTCGCTGGCTGAAAGCAAATGGCGGACTTGTGGAAATGGAGAAACGCAATATCGAAAAAGCCGAACTTTTGTACAACGCTATCGACAACAGCAAAATGTTTGTGGGTACAGCCAATAAGGAAGATCGCTCACGCATGAATATTTGCTTTGTAATGAAGCCCGAATATAAAGAACTCGAAGCTACATTCCTGAAATTTGCGACCGAAGCCGGAATGGATGGAATAAAAGGTCACCGCTCGGTGGGTGGTTTCCGCGCTTCTATCTACAACGCCATGCCAATTGAAAGCGTACAGGCACTTATCGATTGCATGCACGAATTCGAAAAACAAAATTAATACTGACAAAGGTCTAAAGTCAAAAGCATTGAGACTTTAGACCTTCGTCTTTAGACTATATATTTAAATATGAAAGTACTTATAGCTACCGATAAACCGTTCGCCAAAGTGGCTGTGGATGGAATCAGAAAAGAAGTAGAAGAAGCAGGTTTCGAATTGGCGCTGCTCGAAAAATATACCGAGAAACAACAACTGCTCGATGCTGTGGTGGATGCTGATGCCATCATCATCCGCAGCGACATTGTGGATGCGGAAGTGATAGCTGCCGCCAAACAACTGAAAGTAGTGGTTCGTGCCGGCGCAGGTTACGACAACGTGGACCTCGAAGCTGCTACTGCTGCCGGTGTTTGCGTAATGAACACACCCGGACAAAATGCAAATGCTGTGGCCGAACTTGTTTTCGGACTGTTGATTTATATGGTTCGCAATAACTTCAACGGAACTTCGGGCACCGAACTGAAAGGCAAAAAACTGGGTATTCATGCTTATGGAAACGTGGGACGTAATGTAGCACGCATTGCCAAAGGTTTTGGAATGGAAGTGCTTGCCTACGATATGTTTTGCCGCGACGAGGATATTCTTGCCGAAGGTGTAAATCCAACATGCTCGGTAAAAATGCTTTATCAGAGTTGCGATATCATTTCGGTACACATTCCCGCCACCAAAGAAACCAAACAATCCATCAATAACGAATTGTTGAGTTTATTGCCTAAAGGTGCGGTAATGATTAATACTGCCCGTAAGGAAGTGATACACGAAGCCGAAATGATGGCTTTTATGGAAGCGCGCCCCGACTTTAAATATGCGACCGACATCACACCCGACAATCATACAGAGATGACTGAAAAATTCGGCGTGCGTTATTTCAGCACTGCTAAAAAAATGGGTGCACAAACATCCGAAGCAAATATTAATGCAGGTATTGCCGCAGCCAAACAGATTGTGGCTTTTATCAACGAAGGAAACGACTGCTGCAGAGTAAACAGGAAATAACTTTCATACAGTTAAAACATTATACAAAAGGGAGTTTGCATTATTAGCAAACTCCCTTTTGGCATTGAAAAAGTCGAACAAAAGCAGAACTATCCACCTGACAAAAACATTAATTGTTTCAGCCCCGAGATAATATTTTGTTATTTTTTTCATATATTTGTAGCTTAAAATCTCCCTTAATTCAGTGAGTACATTTCCATGAAGTTAAATCTACCTGCATTCTTTATACGTTTTTGCAGAAATATCGTACAACAACACGAAATTCCTCAGCAAAACATCCCTGAAGATTCAGCGGATAGCTTTATTGTTCCTCAAAAAAATGCTCAGAACGTTAAGATTGAAGAGCTGAAAGATCAGAATCGCCGGTTACTGATTGAAGAAGCCGAATTCCACAACGAAAGAGAATACTACAAAGATATTTTCAACAATCAACCGGCAGGGTTATATCGCCTCAGAGTATTCCACAACAATAACTGGGATGCTGAGAACCTTAAAAACAACGAAAATAATCCTTATGTATTGGATTTTGCCAGCGATCGTTATTACGAAATACTTGGTATCAGCAAATCGGAGATTGAAAAAAACCCTTCTGTATTCACTAAATATCTGTCTGATGAGGATTTAAAATCCTTCACTAAAGCCAACACTTTAGCCAACAAGAAACTTCAGCCATTCCGTTGGGAAGGGCGGCTTGTCATTCGCAACAATGTGAAGTGGATACGTTTCGAATCAATGCCCCGTAAACTACAAAATGGAGATGTAATATGGACAGGCATACTTTACGACATTACCGAATGGAGACAAACAGAAGCTGAACTTGCTCAAAGCCGATTGCAACTCGAAGATGTACTGGTAGGTGCAAACGTAGGTACGCTTGAGTGGAATGTACAAACAGGAAAGGTACGTTTCAACGAAATCTGGGCAAAAAATCTGGGTTACACGCTTACAGAGGTCAATATCGGCCTGTTTTTTCTGGGCGCCAACGGATGGAAATTTCTCACACATCCCGACGATATTCCTTATGCCAATGAAATGCTGCAACGACATTTTTCGGGCGAACTACCTTATCATCAGGTGGAAGTACGCATGCGCCATAAAAACGGGAAATGGCTTTGGATTCGTCAGGAAGGGAAAGTAAAAACCTGGACACACGATGGCAAACCACTGTTAATGTATGGCACACATACCGACATCACTGCGCGAAAGGAAGCCGAACTCACACTGAGCCGACTGAATGAGGAACTCGAAGAGCGTGTGGCCAAACGTACTGCCGAACTCGAGAAATTGAATACCGAACTCAAGATTGCCGAACAAAAGTTCCGTACTGTAGCCGATTTTTCTTACACCTGGGAATACTGGAAAGGCACTGATGGCAATATTGTATTTATGTCGCCTTCGGTGGAAATGATAACAGGATACAGCGTTCAGGAATTTGAGAACGACCCGGAATTACTTCACAAAATAGTGTACAAACCCGATATGCGCATTTGGGAAGCACACCTGGCTCAGCGCCGCGACTGCAAACTGCCCGACAGCAGTATGGAAACCGCCTTTCGCATTGTAACCAAAAGTGGCGAAATAAAGTGGCTCGGCCATCTTTGTCGCTGCATTACTGTAGGCGGAAAAAATCTCGGTGTACGCGTATCAAACCGCGACATTACCGATAGCGTAGCGGCCAACAACGCCTTGCTCGACATCACAGTAAAAGTGGAAGAGCGTGAACGTAACAGGTTTTCGCGCGAATTACACGATGGTCTCGGCCCGCTTCTTTCAACCGTAAAATTGTATTTCGACTGGCTGGCCGATACCGACGATGCCGAAAAACGAAAAATGATTATTCAAAAAGGAGGTTACTGCATAGAAACAGCCATTGAAACAGCCCGTGAACTTGCCCGCGGAATGAACTCACATATGCTTATCAATCTGGGTTATGTAGGAGCCATCAGTCAGTTTGTCGAACGGATAAACGACATGGGTAAAATCAAAATAAAATTCGAAAGCAACACCACAATACGATTCAACGACTTTCTTGAAACAACACTTTACCGCATAAGTACAGAACTGATAAAGAACACGCTAAGTTATGGCGAGGCTTCGTTGGCAGAAATTCAGTTTATGTACGACGAGCAAAACAATGAAATTATTTTCGATTATGCTGACAATGGCATTGGTTTTGACATGGAGAAAATCGGCGAAAAAGGAACCGGCCTCGGCATTATGAATATTCAGGAGCGCGTGAAGATATTGCGTGGTGGCTTGGAAATGGTATCGAAACCCGGCGCAGGATCAAAAACCAAAATTCATATTCCCGTAGAAAACTCTTAAAAAAAAATTCAGCACGTAAATGAATAAAATTATTATTGTTGACGATCACTCACTGTTTCGTGAAGGCATAAAACTACTTATCGAAAACGAACAGTTGGGCTGCGTGGTGGCCGAAGCCGAAAATGGCAAAGCATTTCTCGATCTGCTCGACCAGCATCAACCCGACCTGGTCATTATGGACATTGAAATGCCTGTAATGAATGGTCTCGAAGCTATCAAACAAGGATTACAGCGGCAGCCCAAGCTCAAATTCCTGGTGCTGACCATGCTCAACGAAAAAACCAATTATGCAGAAATAATTTATGCCGGCGCCATGGGTTTTGTACTGAAAACGGCAGGAAAAAAAGAATTCGAACGTGCAATAAATACAATTATGGCTGGCGAAAGTTATTTCTCGCCCGAAATGCTCAGACAAATGCTGCTTAACAGCCAAAAGAGCAACGAGCAGGAAGAAGCCGATAAGGCAACTGCTTTTACACAACGCGAACAGGAAGTACTAAACCACTTATGTGCCGGATTTTCAGTTTCAGAAATTGCCGAAAAAATCTTCCTGAGCGTAAAAACCATTGAGGCACACAGAGCTACATTGCTTCGCAAAACCAATACGCGAAACACTATAAACCTCGTACTTCATGCCATAAAAAACAAATTAGTTGATATCTGACACCATATAAGCAGATCAAACAAACATAAAGCCTGTATGCAAATTTTATGCATACAGGCTTTATGTCATTCAGGGTTTACCCCCGGTTTAATTTCAGGCTTTTCCCTAAGCCCTTTTCAGGGATTTGTTTATGAGCTAAATGTCATTTGATAGCTATTTTTGTAAAAAATAATTGAAGAAGATGTTCAATATAATTGTTGTCGATGATCATTTACTTTTTCGTGAGGGCATCAAGCTCCTTATCGAGAAAGAAGGATTTGGCAAAGTAATTGCCGAAGCCCAAAATGGACTTGAACTGCTCGAAGTATTACAGCACAAACATCCTGATTTAGTTATTATGGATATCGACATGCCTTATATGAACGGGCTCGAAGCAACCAGAAAAGCCATTCTTCAGTTTCCCGATTTGAAAATTCTACTTCTTACAATGATGAGCGAATATGTAAACTTTGCTGAAATAAAACAATCGGGCGCTATCGGCCACATTCTGAAATCGTCGGGAAAACGGGAGTTCGAAAAAGCCATCAGGGCAGTCATCCAGCAAACAGAAACATCATTTCGTTAATCATATTTTGCGCCAACCGTGCGTAGAATAAAATAAAAACTCATCAATAGCTATTACGCTATTATACTTTTCTGTCTTTTGTTTGTTTGTTTAATTTACCGAAACGCCGCTTCTGTTCTCAGAAGCGGCGTTTCTTCATAATACAATAAAACGGGGAAATCTATCATCCGACAGATTTCCCCGTATTTATTAGGGTGCGATAACTATTTCAAACCCAGCTTTTTCAAAATATCCTTTGGAACTGCATCTTTGTGAACCACAATATTAATGGTCTTGTGAAGCACAAACGACTCGCTGGCATACCAGATTCCTTTGTATTTACTGTCGGTTCCCCACGAGTTTTTCACAAGGTAGTATTTTGCACCGTTTTGGTCCGTGGCCGATCCGTAAATCACCATACCATGATCGTCGGTAGTCTGATAATTATCAAAACCTTGCTGACGAAGCTCCTGAGTTACTTTCACTTCGGGTTGAGGGCCATTGGCAGCCAGAATTTTCGCTTCCATTTCTTTCTGCGAAATATTCAGCCAGCGAGCCTGATCAGAGCCCGGCAGATTTTCCTTTTTCAACTCAGGGTTTACAGCCACACCGTT
>JAGPIU010000045.1:0-2219 GCA_018054805.1 Paludibacter sp.
ATACAATAATTACTCCGAACTGAATGTAGGGGAAATAATATAGTTGCTTGAGTAGCAGCGAATCGTCGTAATAAATATATTGTGAAGTGCCTCCAAGATCAATTTCAATGGCTTTGTGTCTGCTTTTCAGACGGGCAATTTCTTTTTTGTAAAATTCGTCATCTGCATTTTTCGGAATTTTGAGATTACGCGAGTCGAGCAGTTGATCGTTTTCGTCGACAATGATCACCGGAATAGTTGTATTGTCCTCAATAATGCTGAGAGTGAACTCAATATTGCTGCCTTCGTCGGACATAAGCTGTCGTGTGGCTTCGGCCCAAATTTCGATTTTCTTTTGTTCTTCTTTCGACAGCGCCGATGCCAGTCGGTTTGTGAAAAGAGTCGATAAAATCATAATGGCGGCTCCCACCACAATAAAAACGGTTTTGAAATGCCGCGAGAGCTCGTATAGTTTATTCAGATTGATCATGAATAGTGAATTATATTCAATAACTGCTTTAATGCTTTTAAAATTATTTGCGTTCAAAAATACTAAAAAAATGCAGATATTTCTCAGGAATTTAGCATCTGCTTTATTTATTGTATCTTTGCATGTTGTTCGAAATATGGTAAAATACAAGCCGTTTCAACATATTAATCTTTCAAAGATTTCAGAAAAAATGCATAAATCAGGTTTTGTAAATATCGTAGGGAATCCCAATGTGGGAAAATCGACCCTTATGAATGCGCTTGTGGGTGAGCGTATTTCTATCATCACATCGAAAGCACAGACTACCCGTCATCGCATTCTTGGTATAGTAAACGGCGACGATTTCCAAATCGTATATTCCGATACGCCGGGTGTGCTGAAACCCAATTATCGTTTGCAGGAGTCGATGCTGAGCTTTTCGCGTTCGGCGCTGAGCGATGCCGATGTATTGCTCTATGTGACAGATGTTTTCGATACTTATGATAAAAATGAAGATTTTGTTGAGAAAGTAAATCTCAATCCGGCTCCGCTGATTCTGATTATCAATAAAATTGATTTGATCGACCAGCCACGTCTCGAAGAACTTGTAGAGAAATGGAAAACACTGGTTCCGCGTGCGGAGATTTATCCTGTGTCGGCACTCGAAAAATTTAATGTAGAGCCGCTGTTTGCACGCATAAAAGAGTTGTTGCCCGAATCGCCCCCTTTCTTCGACAAGGATCAGTTGACCGATAAATCGGAACGCTTTTTTGTGACTGAAATTATCCGCGAAAAAATTCTGCTGAACTACGACAAGGAAATTCCTTATTCGGTGGAAGTGGAAGTGGAGCAATTCAAAGAAGAAGGTAATCTGATTCGTATCAATGCCGTGATTTATGTGGAGCGTGATTCGCAAAAGGGCATTATCATTGGCCATGGCGGAAAATCGCTGAAAAAAGTGGGCACCGACGCCCGTAAAGATATGGAAGCTTTTTTCGAGAAAAAGGTATTTCTGGAATTATTTGTAAAAGTGGAAAAAGACTGGCGCAACAAAGATACCAAACTCCGTGGGTTCGGGTACAAGTTGGATTAGTGGCTGATTGATTCGTTAATTAGATTGCGAAGTTTTAAACAGTAAACTTGTCCGCTATGTTGGATCGTAAATTGACAAATTGTAAATATAAAAAGCCCTGTGTTTCAATTGAGACACAGGGCTTCCTGTTTATAATTTTTTCCCACGGATGATAGTCAGTATAATGCTTATCAGCGCAAAGGCTAAAAGTATATGAATCAGATAGCCAAGGCTGAATCCGAAAAATCCGATTGCCCAGGCAATTATCAGTATTATTGCGATAGTGTATAATAAGTTTCTCATAATGAATTAGTTTTTTTTTTGTTGTGTTGTTTTTTTATATTATTCCTGTTTATCGTTCGTTGTTGCGGGTTACATAGCTAATACCGAAAATTATGATAGCGATGACTGCCACAATGTGAATGTATATGATTTCGTTGAAAAACGAAAACACGATGAGCCAAATCACAGTCAGTATCAGGGCAATTAGAAAGAAGATTTTTGAGATCATGTTGTTTTCGTGTATTAAGTAAATGATACAATAATAATCAATAGCTTTATGTTTTCTTCTTGCTTTTAACCGATTTCTTTTCATTTTCCGTTCGCACATAGGTTGCAAACCCTAAAACTGTAATGTGTTTTAATTCATTTTGTTTCGATGATTTTTGACTTTTTGTTGTCTTATTTTTTAGCATCCCA
>JAGPIU010000045.1:2319-7224 GCA_018054805.1 Paludibacter sp.
TTACATAAATCACTGATAAAAAACAAAGTGAACAAATGACTAATAGTCACCTGCTCACTTTGATAAATGATATAAACGGATATCGGATGTTTGTTAGTCTACATTCAGGCCGGAATGGCTTTTGGTCTCCTTCTTCAAACGTTTATCTGCTTTTTTTTCTTTTGGAGTTTTTAAAGCATCTTTCTTTTGCGTTTTCTTAGCATTTTCTGATTTTGCCATAATTGTATGTATTAAGTTGTTTGACGTTTATTTGGGTTGTACAATGTCGATAATTACTGTACGGTTGTAGAAGCGTTCTTCGGGCAGTTTATTCTCGAAAGGCGCATTGTCGGCATCCATGCCAAATGCAAGTACTTCGAAACGAACTCCGGTTTTTCCGGCTGCGTATACAGCTTTTTCCAAAATCTGACGGGTATCGCTGGCACGTCGTTCCGACAATTGCATGTTATACTCAGCACTACCAATAATGTCGGTGTGTCCATGAATAATCACTGTGCCATTGTTGGCAATGTGTGGAGCTACTTCGTCAGTCAGAAAGCGTTCGTAGTTAGCTACTGCGTTCGATTGGTCAAAATCGAAAAGAATGCTGAATCGCAATGCTTCTTCTCTGGGTTCTTCGTTGCGCACCAGGTTTATCACACTTTCTTTTCTTACGGTTACTCCATCGGCTGTTTGTCCGGTTACTACAAATTTGTATTTCCCTTTTGCATTGTTTCCCAAAATTGTATTCGCAGAAATGCTTTCCTGTTTGCGGGTGTATGGACCGTATTGTTTGGTCACTCCGCTTTCGTCGGTTACATCTACTTTCCACGATTTAAATGGAACCGCCTGATCGGATTCTACATTGAACAAAATACGGCTATCAAGCGGATCGGCTTGTTCTACCACAATCTGCAGCGGTTCAAGCAGGTTTACAGGGCTGCTTGTAATGTCAACCCTGCGATCGCCTTCGCGCAACATGGTCAGGTAATGCGTGCCGCCGGGTAATTCCGAAGGATACAATGGCTGGTTGCGGCCTTCGGTAGTAATACGATCGCCACTGATGCCATACACATCTACCAGATAAAGTTTTACCGATTCGGCATATTCTTTTCCCAAAACTGCACCATCGCCTGCCGAAGCGCCCGAAAGTGTGATTTTTGAAGTCGGATTTTGTTTCATGCGGTAACCCAGAATGTTGAGAATGTTATAATACGCTTTCATCTGACGGGTAGAGCGGCCGGTTTGGTCTGTAGGATCGGTAACCTGTAATTGTTCGGGTTTGAAGTTTACAGCCTGAGTCGCATTCAGTTTTACATAACGATTGGGGATTTTTGAACTTTCTTTTTCGAAGAAAATATAGTTGCGCAATGGAAATGCCTCGTTGATAGTACGTTTTACAGGCACTGTAAGCGGTGCTCTCACCACAAATTTTGTATTGCCTGTACCTGAAATAATTACAGGCGCAGTATCTACCACTTTGTCTTCGGTAATTTTTGGAGCAATAACTATATCGGAGTCATCATGAATGGGTTCATTTACTTTTCCACGGCCAAATTTCAACGCCACACCTACACGTACTGTCGATAATGACCAGCTTTCCATGTCGCGGGGTGCTTGTCCGAAATAAGGGTGATACGATACGAAGGGTGAAAGTGCTACCTGATTAGGACTGTTGGCAGCAGCCAACTGAATGTCGTAACCCAAACCCACATGAGTTGAAAATACGTGTTGACGAATGTTGCTGAAATCTCCTTCTGTAGTTGTAAACAGATTGCCTGTATTCTGATCAAAAGTATAGGCAAACGATTTGTCGATATTATAACCGTAAGATCCACCTACCATAAAGTAAAAGTTAGGGCCAAATGGTGAAATGCGGATACTGGGTTGAATGGTTGCGTAACTCAGATTTGTTTTTAAATCTTCGGGACAATTACAGGGCGACATAACCTGGTCGAATGCTCCGCCACGGTTGTCGTAACCTAAGTTCAGCATAAGTCCTACCACTGGTATGGGGCGATATTCGAGCAGTAGCGAAGCAAATCCACCCACCCCGAAACCGTCGTGCAAAGCAGCCGGAACCATTAAGTCGGTGTTCAGCGTTTGTGTGGTTCCTGTGTACATATTGGCATTGGCAGCGCCCGACACACCTATCCAAAACTTTGGTTGTGTTCTTTCTACTTCCTGTGCCGGCAATGTCGCGGCTAAGCCAATCAACATCAATGAGGAAAAAATTAATTTTCGCATCATACTTTTATTCTGGGTATAATTAATAAGTTTCATTTTGAATGATTTTTTTGTCGAATGAAGTTTATCCTGTCACCGACAGGATAAACTTCATGACTATTTGTATTATGGTTTTGTAACTATGTTTGTATCCAGTGTCACTGCGCCAATGCGTGTTAAAGCACGACCTGTGAGTTTAGCACCGGTTGTAAGTGTAATGGATTGATCGGCAAGGATATTTCCAAAGAATATGGAATTAGTTCCTAATGTGGCCGACGAACCTACTGACCAGTAAATGTTTTTAGCCTGTGCGCCACCTGCCAGAACTATGCTTGTACCTGCATCGGTCACTAAGGTCGAACCCATTTTAAATATCCATACTGCATTTGGATTTCCACCTGCATCAAGTGTCAGAATGCCATTGGCACCTGTACCCGAAATACCGCTTGTTGATGCGTTTACGTAAAGTCCCGGAGCGAGTGTAAGTCCACCCAGTTGTCCCGGCAACGAAATCGCGTCTGTAGAGCGTCCCTGAGCATCGTTGAATGCTGTGGTTAAGTCCGTTTTGGCTGTGCCCACAATCGGGTCAGCTACCATATAAAGAGTTCCAATCACGTTACTTCCTAAAAGTCCATTCATCGTTGATGTTGGGAACGAGCCTACATCGCCTGTTATGATTGTTGAAGTTCCGATATTTGAAACGCCTGTGCCGGCGAGTATGGCGAAGTTTCCTGCCGAACCTAACTCAACTCCCGGAGGACCTGAGATTATGGCTTCGAAATTGGCCACTAAATCTCTGTTGCTGTTTATGTTAAATGTGTAGTCTTCAGAATTTGACATATCTGAACCATTTTCAGTCCATTTTACGAATGCAAATCCCGGATTTGCCGTGGCCGAAACAGTTACTTCGTCGCCTGCGTTGCGCAATCCGGCACCACCACTAGTCGAACCGCCTTCGGGAGGAGTTGACGATAATGTGATTGAATACTGTATAGTGGCTGCCAGAGTCGTAAAACTCCAGTTTTTCTCATTGGCCATTGCATTTCCATCCAAATCTTTAGCGCCTGTTGTAATGGTGGCGTCATACGTCGTACCATTCAAAAGCGGGCTGGCAGGAGCAAAAAACGCATCGTTTCCTACATAAGTTACATATCCTAAAACAGGTATTGCCCCATTCATAAGTTTAAAAGTAGATGAGTTAATGGTCGAATTCTCCATTACCTTGCTGAAAGTGGCTTTCACAATTTTGTTGAGTGCTACATTTGGGGCAGCATTCAGAGGATCGGTTGTAACTACAATTGGTAAAATGGGTAACACAAGTACTCCTGTTGTAAATTTCCATGTCGAATCGGCAGGAATTGATTTGTTCGATAAATCTTTTGCTCCGGTAGTAATGGTGGCAGTATATTCAAGTCCCGGTTGTAAAGCCAGCGTTGGATTGAATGTGGCGGTCATGTCGCTGTAGGTTACCAAGCCCAATACAGGCGTTGTTCCCTGTTTAAGTGTGAAGCTGACAGGGTTGATAGATGTCAGGCTCATCATTTTGCTAAAGGTAGCCGTTACATCTGTTTGGAGTGCTACATTTACACTGCCATCCTGTGGACTGGTAATTGTAATCAAAGGCAATGTGCCGGTTGAGAAGCTCCAGGTGCTGTCTTTCATCATTGCATTGCCTGCTACATCTTTTACTTGTTGGCTTATTGTAGCCGAGTAAACTTTATTATCGGCAAAAGGATTGGCAGGAATAAAAGTGGCGGTGTTGCCCGCATAACTTACAGCGCCCGGAACAACTGCTGTTCCTTGTTTCACAGTAAATGAAGCTGCATTGATGCTGGTTGCATTCATGGCGGTGCTGAATTCGGCTGTAATTATTTTGTTAAGTGCTACATCCGAACTGCCATTGGCAGGGTCGGTCAGAATAATGTAAGGAGCAGCGCCGGTATTGAATAACCAGGTTGTGTCTTTCATCATTATGCTTCCCATCAAATCTTTGCTTTCGCGTTTAATAGTAGCAGAATATACAGTGTTGGCTTCGAGTAACGATGCCGGAGTAAATGTAGCCGTTACGCCGCTGTAGGTAACAGCTCCGGTAATCAGACTTGCGCCTTTTTTCAGGATAAATGTTGTTTCGTTGATACTCTCAGGGTCCATGGCTTCGTTGAAAGTGGCTGTAATCTGTTTGTTGCTTACTACATTCACAGCGCCATTCACAGGACTGGTTGTGACAACCTCAGGACAAACGCCAATTACCTCGCCGGTAAAGTCATCATCGCGGCATTGCCATGCGGTGAGCGCAATCAGCACAAGCATAAAGCTCATGGTGAATAAGCTCGTA
This sequence comes from Paludibacter sp., assembly GCA_018054805.1. The sequence goes on from JAGPIU010000045.1 coordinate 6,860, forward strand.
AACTTTCTGCGCTTTTGTGTAAATGCGTTTTTTTGTTTGAATAAAAAAATCTTGTTTCTCATAATGAGCTGAATTTATTAAATGAATAATTTTAATATGATTTCGTTCTTTGGGTTGAGATGTTTCAACAGTGCAAAGGTGAGCTTATTTGTATCGAAAAGTATTACACTGTAAAAGGGTAATGTTACATGTTTTACTGATTTAGATACGATAATCAGATTGAGGTACGAATGCACAGTTTGTTTATACAGAGATAAATAAAATAAAATCGCACTGAATAAAATAAGTTATTCAGTGCGATTGGCTAGTTAAGAGGCAAGTGAAGGTGCTGTTTATCTCACAATAAATTTGCCTTTTTGTGAGCC
>JAGPIU010000046.1 GCA_018054805.1 Paludibacter sp.
AACAAAGGAGATTGCTGATTTTTTGCTGCAAAATGGAGTGAGCGCGGAGCATTTTCATGCCGGACTGACCAATCAGGTGAAAGATGCGCGACAATTGCGCTGGAAAAATGATGAAACCAGGGTTATTGTGTCTACCAATGCTTTTGGCATGGGTATCGACAAAGCGGAAGTGCGCTCAGTGGTGCATCTTGATTTGCCTGATTCCATTGAAGCTTACTTTCAGGAAGCGGGCAGGGCAGGACGTGACGAGAAGAAGGCTTTTGCTGTAATTCTTTACAACAATGGCGATGCGGTGAAAATGCGCAAACGTGTTTCCGATTCATTTCCGGGTAAAGAAATGGTTGTGAAAGTGTACGAGGCGCTTGCCAATTATCTGCAGGTGGGCGTGGGCTCCGGGCTCGATGCTGTGTTTGCTTTCGATATTGCCGATTTTTGCAGTCGCTTTAAATTGCCCATTCTGATTACATACAATAGTCTGAAAATATTGCAACAAGCCGGTTACGTGGATCTTACCGACGAACAGGATAATTCTTCCCGGGTGCTTTTTGTAGTTGGGAAAGATGATTTGTATAAAGTAAAAAACAGTGCTGAGCAGGAAAAATTGATACATATTTTGCTGCGTTCGTATACCGGCCTTTTTACCGATCCGGCTTATATCGACGAGGATGTGCTTGCAAAACGGCTTGGCTGGACGCGTGAGCAAGTTTACGAGGCGCTGATTGCACTTTCGAAGGACAGGATTGTTCAGTATATTCCCCGTAAGAAAACACCTTTTCTGACTTTTACACGCGAACGTGAAGACTCCGGGCGTTTGGTGCTGAGTAAAGAGGCTTACGATGACCGTCGCGAAAGATATGTGTCGAGGGTGAAAAGTATACTCGATTATGCTCAGGAAGAAATAAACTGCAGAAGCCAGGTGTTGTTGTCGTACTTTGGTGAGAAAAATACACAAGCTTGCGGACAGTGCGACATTTGCCTGAAAAATAAAGAAAATGCTGTGTCGGATGATGAATTTTCGGCCATCACCAGGCGAATCCGTGAAATGCTCGAAGCCGAACCTTCCATTATCACTTCACTGGTTCGTAAATCGGGTATTAAAGAACAGAAAATAGTCAAAGTAATACGTTTTTTGCTTGATGATGGGCAGCTCGAAGAGGATAATTTTGGTCGTTTGATATTGAAAAAATAGAGCCGGAAAATGTGTTTTTATCTGAACTTTCGGAATCACCTTCTTTGTTTTTATTTTGAAACCTGATAACAAAGAATTATTGCCTGTTAACTTTGGAATAAATGCGACTTTTATAGTATGAAAAGTAGCATTAAATTGTACGTTTAAAAATAAATTATAAAGTATTGAGTTAAAAAATAGCTCGTTTTTTATTATTTAATTTGTTGTTTTATAATAGTATATGTGATTTGTTGTGTAATCAAAAAAATATTTTTATTATTTTTCTGTGTAAAAGTTTGGTAGTTACAAAAAAAGAGTGCATCTTTGCAAAGTAAACAAACAGATAAATTTTTCATAGTTAAGGTTTAGGTTAAAATGTGCAATGGGTGGCTGTGAAGTTACCCATTGTTTTTTGTGTAAAGTCTGAAACTTTTTTTATCCAAAAGGTTTTATTATATTTGTCGGCACAAACAGTTAATCTTATGGAAGACTTTGGTGACTATATTTATTTAATCGTGATTGCGATTGCTGCTTTGAGTAGTCTCTTCAAAAAGAAGAAGCCTGCGCAGGCAATGCCACTTCCACCCGATGATGAACTGAATGAAGCGGACGAAGAGTTCAAGGATATTTTCCGTGAGAAAACTATAGTTCCCGAACCGGTTTTTGTTCCGACAGTTAAGATGACTGCCGCCCCGCAAAAACCCGTTCATAAAGTTTTTGATAGTATGAATGATACAATGGAACTTCGGATTAAAAAATCGCCCAGAAGTAAAATTGATATCGATATGCCTGAAGAGCAGGTTTCGACGATGACAGTGGAGCTTGAAACGGTAGAGCAGGCAAGAAGAGCTTTTATTTATAGCGAAATTTTTAATCGTAAATATTAAACCAATTACATTCATGCGGTTTTAAACAATGTTTTAAAACACTGTTTTGATGGTTTGAAACACGAAAAATAGCTCGTATATTTGCAAGATAATAAATACAACTATTCAGGAGTTCCGGCTTATTTGTCGGAATTCTTTTTTGTTTACACAGTATATAAATTGAACATTTAAAATTTAAAAGGAGAAAAAATTATGGCAGTAACTTATATGACCGCCGAAGGTTATAAGAAACTTGTTGAGGAACTGAATGAACTGGAAAGAGTACAGCGTCCTGCCATTTCGAAACAAATAGCCGAAGCCCGCGACAAAGGCGACCTCTCGGAAAATGCCGAATACGACGCCGCTAAGGAAGCACAGGGAATGCTCGAAATGAAAATTTCGCTGCTCAAGGAAACCATTGCTTCAGCCCGTATGATCGACGAATCAAAAATCAATACGAATGAAGTACAGATTCTGACACGTGTGAAAATCAAAAACGTGAAAACAGGTCAGATGATGTCGTACATGATTGTATCGGAAAGTGAAGCCAACCTGAAGGAAGGTAAACTTTCGGTTACCACGCCTATTGCCAAAGGTTTACTGGGTAAAAAAATAGGAGAAAAGGCAACAGTAACTGTACCTTCTGGTGTTATGGAATTCGAAGTGGTTGAGATTTCGTTGTGATTTTTTTTTGTCCGAAAATTTAAATTTTAAAGCCATGACCATTTTTAGTCGCATTATTGCAGGTGAAATTCCCTGTTACAAAGTTGCGGAAGACGATCGTTTTTTTGCTTTTCTGGACATAAACCCAATGACAAAAGGGCACACGCTGGTGGTGCCCAAACAGGAAACTGACTATCTTTTCGACCTTGACGATGCAATGCTGGCGGATATGATGGTGTTTGCCAAAAAAGTAGCTGCTTCACTTCAAAAGCACATGGATTGTGTGCGGGTGGGAGTGGCTGTGATTGGTCTTGAAGTGCCTCATGCACACATTCATCTTATTCCGATTAAATCAGAATCGGATATGAACTTCCGGAATCCAAAGCTGAAGTTGTCGCCTGAGGAAATGCAGGAAATTGCTGAAAATGTAAGACTCTGAGAAAAGTGAGGATAAATTAATTGATACAAAAAAACGACCGAAAAAGGATTTGCTTTTTCGGTCGTTTTTTTTATTGTGATTAATTCCTTTATTTTTTGCTGAGCAATACATTGGCTCTGTCGAGTGCTTCGTTAATGTTTGGATAAATATTTTCTGCTCCGAGGAGTTTTTCGATACCGACATTTATCAACACATTTCTTACATTCTCGTTTACGCCCGAAAGCAGAATCTGGGTTTTGTCTTTTTGGGACATCTTAATCAGATTTTCGAGGTTATGAGTGCCTGTAGAATCGATAAACGGAACCTTGCGCATTCGGATAATACGAATTGCCGGCTTGTCGCCAATTTGCTTCATGGTTTCTTCAAACTTGTTAGCAACTCCAAAGAAGAATGGTCCCTCAATTTCGTATACTTCCACGCCTTTTGGTAATTGCAGTTTCTCGGTATCTGAAGAGCCTTCCACATAGTCGGCCTCGTCTATCTCGCTTCTGAAAATAGAAACGCCTGAGGTTTCAGAAATTCGTCGCAGAAACAAAACCACTGCTAGTAAAAGACCGATTTCGATGGCGATAGTCAGGTCGAAAATTACCGTCAACAGAAACGTAGCTATCAACACAGCCACATCCGATTTTGGATTTTTCATCAGCGCTTTGAAAGTGCGCCACTCACTCATATTGTACGAAACAATTACCAACACGCCGGCCAGACAAGCCATAGGAATGTGTTTGGTAAGGTCGCCCAGAAACAAAAGAATCAACAGCAAAACTACTGCGTGAATAATTCCGGCCACAGGTGTCCGTCCTCCATTGTTAATATTGGTCATGGTGCGTGCAATAGCTCCGGTGGCAGGAATGCCTCCGAAAATTGGTGTGACCACATTGGCTACGCCCTGTGCAATAAGTTCGGTGTTTGAGTTGTGCTTATCTCCAATTACACCATCGGCTACAGTGGCCGAAAGCAGTGATTCGATGGCACCCAGCATGGCAATGGTGAATGCTGTGGGCAAGAGTGTTTCGATGACCTCGAAATTTATTACAGGTGCAGCTGCTTTCGGAAGCGAAGGGTCGATGGTGAACCGATCACCAATGGTTTCAATGGCGGTAATGCCGAATTTTTCGCGTAGAAAATATACGATCACAGTCATTAATACAATCGCAATGAGCGAACCGGGAATTTTTTTTGAAATCTTCGGACTAAGCGCGATAATCCCTATTGAAACTATTCCGACAGCAGCAGCCCACCAGTTAATGCTGGTGAAAGTTTGGAAGTAAACGCCCCATTTCGACAGAAAATCACCGGGCATTTCGCCGGTTTGTAAGCCGAAAAGATCTTTTATCTGAGTACTGAAAATGGTGACCGCAATCCCGCTTGTAAAGCCAACAATTACAGGAAACGGAATGAATTTAATGACGCTGCCAAGTTTTAAAAGTCCCATGGCAATAAGCATTACGCCGGCAATCATGGTGGCAATAGCCAGTCCGGTAACGCCAAACTCCTGAACAATGCCATATACAATTACAATAAAAGCTCCTGTCGGACCTCCGATTTGTACTTTGCTGCCTCCGAGGAATGAAATGATAAAACCTGCAATAATGGCTGTGAACAGACCTTTTTCGGGAGTGACACCTGAAGCGATACCGAAAGCAATGGCGAGGGGAAGAGCCACAATACCTACGATAATACCCGCCATCAGGTCCTTGTAAAACAACTCCTTAGAGTAGTTTTTTAGTGTGCTGAGTAATTTGGGTTGAAAACGCATAACAATTCATCTTTTTGAAATCGGGTGCAAAGTTAAGGCTTTTTAAGTAAAAGTGTACCCGGCAAAAGATGAATTGTCTCGTTTTGTTGTTTTTTAGAATGATTACAGCTTCCAGCTAAGACCCACGGACCATGTACGACCATTGTTGTAAACCTTGTTGCGCAATATGGCCGATTTGTTTTCGCCGTTTTTTACATATTCGTAAGTTTGTTGTGTCACATAGTTCTGTGCAAGCAAATCCTTTATGCCAAATTTCAGTTCAATGTGATTTCCGATTTTTTTATTGAACGAAAAATCGAGTACATGTCGTGGCATCTCGTAAATGTCGGGAATGACAACCTGCGACTGATTGAGTTGTGCTGCCACCATAATGCGTTTGCCCATAGTGTTGTACATAATCGATGACGAAATTCCCGCTTTGTCGTTTTGATAAAACAATGATGCATTTAGTACATAAGGCGATTGTCCCTGAAGTGGTCGTGCGCGTTCGGTTTCGGTGTTTTCAAATTCCACATTACTAAAAATGTATGATGCGTTGATGCTGGCACTGAAATTTTTAAGTCCAATGAGTTTTTCCAGAGAACGTTTCAGTTCCAGCTCCAAACCATAATTGACTGCGGCTTTTGCATTGTCGAACGAAAATTCGCTCGTGCCCACATTTACCATTTCAATCGGGTTTTGGAAGTGTTTGAAAAAGGCTGCTAATGTAAAGGTTTCGTTTGGTGTGGGATAATGTTCGAATCGAAAATCGACATTCTGAATAGAAGCATCTTTTAGATTCGGATTTCCGCGTACAGAGAATTTCTCGGTAAAGTCATAATAACTCAATGGAGAAACTTCGCGAAATTCGGGACGATTGATGGTTTGCGCATAAGCCAGACGAAGCAGATTTTTCTCATTCAGATTAAAACTACTGTTGAACGATGGAAAGAAATTCAGATTGGGTTCATCTACTTTCACCGGCGAACTTACATTATAATATCCCTGAAGCTGTAAGCGGTTGTACTCAGCTCTTACACCACCGTTCAAATTGAATCTTCCGAGTGGAAGAGAGATGCTCAGATATCCGGCCGAGAGTAATGCTGAAGCCTGATAACTGTTGGCAATGTTCGTTTGTTCGTCGATGCTGAGCACTTTGTTTGCTCCCAGATAAGGTTCGGTGAAAAGCGTTTCGAAATCAATCGCATTCACTTCCGAATCAGAAAACGGTCCGTAGGCTTTGCGGTACGTAATGCTTCGCTCGGCAAAATTACGGGTTTTGTATTCGTTGTAAAGTCCTGTTTTCAGGGTGCTGGAAATATCGCCAAGCAATAACTTGTGTTCGTAATTAAGCGCTGCGGTGGCTACATGTTCGTGGTTTGTCATGTATAGTCGTCCCAACTCGTTGATGCTGGGAACGTCGGGCAGTGCATATTCGTACACTCCTGCAGCATTTTGTTTCATGCTGCGATTCTGGCGATCAGGCTCAATACGGTTAGCATAAGCGTAGCCCAGATTCCAGTCGAGTTTGCGGTCGTCGCTGTTTTGCAGTTTGTGATTTCCGCTTATTTGTCCTGAGTAAGTGGTTCGGGCCGAATACTGATTGCTGTAATAAATGAAATTTCCCTGACGGTTATTATTCCAGCCTTCGGTAATGGCAGATTTGTCCACTCCCAACTGATTGAAGATGTTTTTAAATTCAAGCCGGGTTCCATTGGTGGTTTGGTAAGCCCAGTTGTGCATCAGTCCCAGTTTGAAATCGCGACTATAAATATCGGCCAGATATTCGTACATGGGAGTTGCTGTTTCTGTATCAGCGTCGTAGCGTTCGTACATGTTGTTGGTCATGTTGTTGCGTGTGCTGTACGAATTGCTGTAATTGAGCGAAGTAATGGTCCCGAGTTTAGCGCCTCCATCGAGGTTCCATTTGCGTCCAATACCAAAACCGAGTTTCTGATTGGGTAAGGCCATCGTTTTTTGTGCTATCCAGCGGTTGCTGAGTTGTAGTGCATAAGCATCGCGTTGAGTGGGATTCACACCGTTGAGACTTTTTGGAAAACTCTTGGGTGTATTGCGCGAAGCTGCGCCCAAACCAAATAAATCGGCTGTTTGGAAAGGAAGGAAATAAGCATCGCCAAAAGTAGTTTGGTCGTTGTAGGCAGCTCCGTATTCGGCATTTACAAAATTTTCATCCGGAATATTTTTAGTGGAAATTTTTATAAATCCTCCGGTAGCTTCGGCCGAAAGCTCAGGCGATCCGCTTTTGTATATCAATAAATTATCTATCATGTTGCTCGGAATGGCGTCGAAAGAAAAAGCTTT
>JAGPIU010000047.1 GCA_018054805.1 Paludibacter sp.
AGATCGTTTCTGTTGCGGTCGATATATTGCATTACCACTTTGTTGAGTACTCCTTTTGCAATTACGTTGCGGTGGTAGGCAGTAATGTTTTGAGTAGTATCAATTGGTACAAAAATATCGGGCATAATTCCTCCGCCTCCATATACGGTGCGTTTCAACATAAGTGTCTGATAGCGCAGTGAATCCGGGAATTGGATACTGTCGGCATGCAAAAACTCTCCGTGATTGTATCTGTTGAGCAATTCTTTTTCATATTTTTCAGGACCATCTTTGTATGGTTTCTGAATAGAACGACCAGTTGGTGTATAATAACGCGCTGTGGTCAGACGCATCATCGAACCATCGGGCAGCGGAATCTGACGTTGTACAAGACCTTTACCAAAAGTACGGCGACCCACAATAATGCCACGATCCCAGTCCTGAATGGCTCCCGAAACAATTTCGCTGGCCGAAGCAGAATATTCGTCCACCAGAATAATCAGTTTACCGTTTTCGTAACGTCCGCGGGCCGACGATGACATTACACTTTTGGGCTGATTTAGTCCCTGAGTATATACAATCAGTTTATCGTCCTTCAAAAATTCATCAGCAATCTGTTGCGCTGCATTCAAATAGCCACCTCCATTGCCCTGGAGACTCAGGATAAGATGTTTCATGCCTTGTTTCTGAAGCTTGCTGAATGCTTTCTGAAATTCGTCGGCTGTGGTAGCTCCGAAATTATTGATTTTTATATACCCGATTTCTTTGGTCACCATATAAATAGCATCCACGCTGTAAACAGGAATTTTATCACGAATAATTTTGAACTCCAATAAGTCTTTGTGATCCCGACGAAGCACTTTAACTGTGACTTCAGTACCTTTGGGTCCGCGAAGTCGTTTCATTATATCGGAATTTTGCATTTTTACACCGGCAATCAGTTCGTTGTTGATATAAATAATGCGGTCGCCGGCCAGTACTCCAACCTTTTCGGCGGGTGCTCCCGAAATAGTTTGTACTACAAGCAAAGTATCCTCCAGCAGCTGAAACTGAATTCCCACTCCTTCAAAACTTCCTTCGAGCGGTTCGTTTACTCTTTCCACTTCTTCTTTGGGAATGTATGACGAATGCGGATCGAGCTCTTTCAACATCGATTCAATGGTGCTTTCCACCAGTTTTTTCTCATTGATAGAATCCACATACAGATTGGTAATAATGGTGTATGCGTTCGAAAGTTTGCGTTGTTGTACTGAGTTCAGTATCTGGGCATGCAAACTTCCTGAAATAATGATAAGTGCTGATAAAACAAGAAGTTTGTGTGTGCGGCTGATGCCTTTATTCAAAAGATGCTTCATGATATTTATTTTAGAATGACAAAAGTACAAAAAACTAACTATTTTCTGTACCATTATGGTTGTTTATTGACAGACGTACAGCTTAAGCAAATTGCATGCCCCGTTTAGTTCGTGTGTGCGACAGTGTTTGATGGCTGCAATGCTTTTGTATATTTCCTCAATAGGAATATCGCTCTCGTCGGTTTCGATGCAAAGTTTTTCCAAAGGTGTGACGGCCACGCTTTCGGGGTTGAAGTGCTCGCCGTATGAGATTGCAAAGCCGGCATTGAGTAGTTGTTTGGCAAGTTGCGGCTTTCCTCTGAACCCGTGAACAACCCAGTTTTGAGTTGGCTTTAGTTTTTTGCGCAGATTTATCAATTCATTGAAAGCAGCTACACAATGTATAATAAGAGGTTTGGAAAACTGCTCGGAAAACTGTGCCTGTCGTTCGAAAAAGAAAAGTTGTTCCTTAATAGTGGCTTTGCTGTTGCGGTCGAGTCCGCATTCGCCAACGGCTTTTATGCGTGGATCGGCGAGGGCCTCTTCTATTTTTGTAAGTATTTCGGTGCTGTGCAGGTGTACTTCCCAGGGATGAATAGCTGCTGAACAAAATTCGTTTTTGTCTGTTTTTAAAAAGCTCTCTATCTCTTCAAGACTCAGGTTTCTCACAGCAAAGGGGTTTCCTCTGTCGGCGTGATGCGTATGAGCGTCGATGTATACAATCATTTTATCATAGTTTTTTTCAGTAAAACAAAACATGTTTTTTTTCAACTCAATGGGCTTCTGAATGTTTTCAGCATTCAGCAATTCAAAAACAATGTTACAAAAATAGATATTTCCGGCGAAAAAATGTAACTTTGCAACCCTTTTGCGTCAATAATAAAACGATAAAAATCAAAACATTAATTAAAATATGATGAACTCAGAATTGTTCACTTCGCTGCCTTACAAGGTAGCTGATATGTCGCTGGCCGATTTCGGAAGAAAAGAAATTGAACTGGCTGAAAAAGAAATGCCGGGTTTGATGGCCCTGCGTGCAAAACATGGCGCTTCGAAACCGCTGAAAGGAGCCCGCATTATGGGATCGCTTCACATGACTATTCAAACTGCCGTGCTTATTGAAACGCTTGTTGAACTTGGAGCAGAAGTGCGTTGGTGTAGTTGTAATATCTATTCTACTCAGGATCATGCTGCTGCTGCTATTGCTGCTGCCGGTGTGCCTGTGTTTGCGTGGAAAGGCGAAACACTCGAAGAATACTGGTGGTGTACACTTCAGGCGCTGACTTTCGAAGGCCATCAGGGCCCGACTGTGATTGTGGACGATGGTGGCGATGCTACCATGATGATTCATGTGGGAGCTGCTGCCGAAAAAGATGCTTCGGTACTCGACAAACAGGCCGGTGGCGAAGATGAAGCTTTGCTGTATGGCATTCTGAAAAATGTACTTAATGAAGATCATGGTATCTGGAACCGTATGGTGCCCGGTATTCGCGGAGTCTCTGAAGAAACTACAACCGGTGTGCATCGTTTGTATCAGATGCTTGAGGAAGGCTCATTGCTTTTCCCTGCTTTCAACGTAAACGACTCGGTGACCAAATCGAAATTTGATAACCTCTACGGCTGTCGCGAATCGTTGGCCGACGGAATCAAACGTGCTACCGACATTATGCTGGCCGGTAAAGTGGTTGTGGTTTGTGGTTATGGCGACGTGGGTAAAGGTTGTGCAAAATCGATGCTGGCTTACGGTGCCCGCGTGATTGTAACCGAAATTGACCCTATTTGTGCGCTTCAGGCTTCGATGGAAGGTTTCAAGGTAACTACTGTGGAAGATGCTTTGGCCGAAGGAAATCTGTATGTAACTACTACCGGAAACAAAGATATTATCACCATTGAGCACATGGCTAAAATGAAAGATGGTGCTATTGTATGTAATATCGGCCATTTCGACAACGAAATTCAGGTGGATAAGCTCAAGAAATTCCCCGGCGTTGAATGCGTGAACATTAAACCTCAGGTTGATAAATATGTGTTCCCTGACGGACACAGCATTTTGCTTTTGGCCGATGGTCGTTTGGTAAATCTGGGTTGTGCTACAGGTCACCCATCGTTTGTAATGAGTAATTCATTTACAAATCAGACTCTGGCACAAATCGAACTTTTCACCAAAGATTACGAAGTAAATGTGTACCGTTTGCCCAAACATCTCGACGAAGAAGTGGCACGTCTGCACCTCGAACAACTGGGTGTAAAACTTACTGTACTTTCACCCGAACAGGCTGCTTATATCGGCGTAAAACAGGATGGACCGTACAAACCGGAACATTACAGATATTGATATTTAGTGACTGGTGATTAGTGCCGGTAACAATATTATATTTCAAATGAGCGAACGGCTTTGGTTGTTCGCTCATTTTGTTTTGATGAATTTGTTTTCATTGCTTAGTGTTATGGTTTTTATATGCTGTCTATAAGCTTGCCTGTGATTGTTATCGGAAATAATGCTGTAGAGTATGATTTTTATAGTAAAATTTAATAATAGAGTGGACTCGATAGTGCATTTTGCAGGAAAAACCCATAAATTATGTTATAAAACATAATTTTGAATGAATATTATTCGAAAACTCTTGCAAGTGTACAAAATACACCGTATCTTTGCATCGTGATTTTTTCATAGTATTAGATTTAAGGTTAACAAAAAGATTGGTAGATTGTCGTGAGACAAAGCTACCTTTCGCATTTTAAGGGGGTGAGTCATCCCTTTTTTTGTGTCTGAAAGTTTTGAGCGATCGTTGGTTTGTAAAATTCGCAAATGCGAAAAGCGACCATGCATCACGCATAGTCGCTTTCAATATAGAAACTTAAAAAAAACGCGAAAATGATTAATAAACTATTTTATAATAAGTTCGTAGGGTAAGCGGGCCTGAATGCCGTTCATGTTTTCCAGATTTTTAATTTCGCGGAAAAGTTTATATTGCTCACCCAGTTGTGCTTTCATAAAGCGTGTTTCCATGTCTTCGCCAAAGCTCTTCATAAGCTTGGTAGCAAAGTCTTCTTTTGCAGGGAATGCTTTTACATTGTATGCTTTCAGGTCGGCCTTTTTAACTGCCAGTGCAATGGCTTCGTCGAGACCTCCAATTTTATCCACAAGTCCAAGTCTGAGCGCATCTTCGCCGGTCCACACACGGCCTTCGGCAATGGCTTTAATTTCTTCTACTTTTTTGTTACGTCCATCGGCGCAGCGTTTTACAAATAGCTCGTAGCCGCGGTTTACGTAAGCCTGCATAAGGTCGCGTTCCTCAGGGCGGAAGGGACGATTGATGCTCAGCATGTCGCTCATTTTGTTGGTTTTTACACCATCGTAAGTCAAACCAAGTTTGTTGTTAAGTCCGGCAATGTTGGGAATAAGTCCGAAAATACCAATCGATCCTGTGATAGTGTTGGGTTGAGCCACAATTACATCGGCCATACATGAGATATAATAACCACCCGATGCAGCATAATCGCCCATCGATACAATCAGAGGTTTTTTCTCTTTCAGTTTGGTAAGTGCACGCCAAATCTGTTCTGAGCCATAAGCACTACCACCGGGCGAACTTACACGGAAAACAACCGATTTTACAGCTTCATCTTTGGCAACTTCGTTGATAGTTTCCACCAAATCTTCCGATACGATTCCTTCGCCATCGCCTCCATCAATGCCACCAATGGCATAAATTACAGCCACTTTGTCTTTTTCGAATTTTATATCATCGGGCACTTTAGTCATGGCCGAATGTTTCACTAATTTGTAGTCTTTGGCAAATGATTTCATAATGCTATCCACCTCGTCGGCATACACCATTGAGTCCACCAAAGCATATTCAACAGCTTTCTGAGTAGGCTGGAACATTATCATCTGATCGGCAAATGCGTTCAGTGTGTCTACCGAAAGTTTTCTCGATTCTGAAATATCTTTCAGCATGGTTTTCCATATCGAAGTCATATATACAGTTACCTGCTCGCGGTTTGCATCGCTCATTTTGGTAGTGATATAAGGTTCAACAGCCGATTTGAAAGTACCTACTTTTACCACCTGCATTTCCACACCAATTTTATCGAGTGTGTTTTTGAAAAACACCAGATCAGCGTTCAAACCTTTCAGTTCGAGCATTCCTTCGGGATTAATCAGTAATTTGTCGGCCACCGAAGCCAGATAATAATTGCTTTGCATGTAAGTATCGGCATAGGCAATCACGAATTTTCCTGATTTTTTGAAATCAACAAGCGCATCGCGAATTTCTTTTATCGAAGCAAATCCACCCATCAGAGTACCTCCTTTGAGGTAAATACCTTTTATTTTTTCATCGTTTTTGGCTTTCTCGATATTGGCCAACACATCGTCGAGACCAATTACTGCCTGCGAAGGTTGTCCGAGAGCTTCGGCAAACGCAGCTGCAAAAGGATTGTCCTCGGTGCGATCGACCAACGAACCCGACAAACTCAGTTCGTATACCGAATTATCTTTCAGTTCAGTAGCTTTGTCGGCCGAACCGGCTATAGCGCCCATTATTCCAAAAAAGATAAAAATACCCAAAACAGAAGCCACGATCACACCTACTATGGTGGCAAGCGTAAATTTCAAAAATTGCTTCATAAAATTTTAATTTATTGATTGTTTTAATACAGTTTATTCAAATCACGTTGCAAAGTAAAGGAAAAATATTTGAATAACAAAATATATTTATTGTTTTTCGATAATATTTTAGTCATAATATTCGGAAATGTATCTTTAAAAAACAATGATTGATTAGGTTGAATGTAAAGAGATTAGATGGGAGAAGGTTTTTTAGGGGCAGAATCATCTATCGTTGGTCGCAGATTCCGGGTTAGTATTTTTTTTTAATGTTGATTGATTTGGTTATCAATACACTCTATTGAATTATTTTTACACTGCAATTGAATCGTATTTTCAGTAGTTTTGTAACAAACAAGAAAATCAATTTCCCATGAAAAAATCAGTTGTAATCATATTAGTGCTCGTCTTGACAATTTCGTTGTTTGCTCAGAAAAACAAACCGGCAGGCTATCCCATTTCTCCCGTGCCATTTACAAACGTAAAGGTTACCGACCAGTTTTGGGGACAAAGGCTGAAGGCCAGTCGCGAAGTGACTATTCCCCTGGCATTCAGTAAATGTGAAGAAACGGGACGTTACGAGAACTTTGTGAAGGCTGCCAATCCGAGTGAGAAATACAAAGTGGAAGGCTTTTCGTTCGACGATACTGATGTGTATAAAACCATTGAAGGTGCAAGCTATTCCATGCAGACTTTTCCTGATAAGAAACTCGAAAAATACATCGACAGTGTATTGCTTATTGTGGCCAAAGCGCAGGAACCTGATGGTTATTTGTATACTTCGCGCACTATGAATCCAGCACATCCGCATGCATGGTCAGGTTCGAAACGTTGGGAAAAGGAGGAAGATCTCAGTCATGAACTTTACAACCTCGGACATATGCTCGAAGGTGCTATCGCTCATTATCAGGCAACGGGGAAGCGAAGTTTTCTGGATATTGCCATTAAATATGCCGACTGTGCGGTACGCGAAGTGGGCGACAAACCCGGACAGGCTTGTGTGGTTCCGGGACATCAGATTGCCGAAATGGCATTGGCAAAACTGTATGTATTGACCGGTGAAATGAAATATCTGAATCTTGCAAAATTTTTACTCGACAAAAGAGGTTTCACCCCAATGAAACATGAATACAGTCAGTCGCACAAGCCGGTTTTGGAACAG
>JAGPIU010000048.1 GCA_018054805.1 Paludibacter sp.
AAATGCTTTTTGAGGCACTTCCACATTACCAATCTGTTTCATACGCTTTTTACCTTTTTTCTGTTTTTCGAGCAGTTTACGTTTACGCGATATGTCACCACCGTAACATTTGGCAGTCACATCTTTACGAACAGCCTTAATCGTTTCGCGGGCAATAATCTTGGCACCAATAGCACCCTGTATCGCAATATCAAATTGCTGGCGTGGAATCAGCTCTTTTAGTTTTTCGCACATTCTGCGTCCCAGCGGCACCGCATTATCCACATGTATCAGCGACGAAAGCGCATCCACAGGCTCACCATTCAGCAAAATATCAAGTTTTACAAGTTTCGAAGGGCGATAACCGTTCATGTGATAGTCGAACGAGGCATATCCTTTCGAAATACTTTTCAGACGGTCGTAAAAATCGAATACAATTTCGCCCAGTGGCAAATCATAAATCAGCTCCATACGATTTCCCGAAATATAATCCTGTTTGATAAGTTCGCCGCGCTTGCCCAGACAAAGAGTCATAATCTGACCAATATAATCGGTTCGTGTAATAATGGAGGCTCTGATATAAGGCTCCTCAATGCGGTCGATGCTTACAATATCGGGCAATCCCGAAGGATTATGCACTTCGAGCATTTCGTCTTTTTTGGTGTACACCTTGTACGAAACATTGGGCACAGTAGTGATCACACTCATATCGAATTCCCTGTCGAGTCGCTCCTGAATAATTTCCATGTGAAGCATTCCGAGAAAACCGCAACGGAAACCAAAACCAAGTGCCACCGACGATTCGGCTTCGAAGGTAAGCGATGCATCGTTGAGTTGTAACTTTTCAATAGATGCCCGTAAGTCTTCAAAATCTTCGGTCTCAATTGGATAAACTCCGGCAAAAACCATAGGTTTCACCTCTTCAAATCCGTCGATAGCCGATTCGCAGGGACGTTTTACATGCGTAATGGTGTCGCCCACTTTTACTTCTTTCGAAGTTTTTATTCCTGAAATTATATATCCCACATCGCCGGCACTCAATGTTTGAGCAGGCGACATCTCCAGTTTCAGAACTCCGATTTCGTCGGCAAAATATTCTTTTTCGGTATTGACAAATTTTACTAAGTCGCCCTTTTTAATAGTACCGTTTTCAATTTTAAAATAAGCAATAATACCACGGAATGAATTAAACACCGAGTCGAAAATCAAACATTGCAATGGTGCTTCGGGATCACCTTTAGGTGCAGGTACGCGTGTAACAATGGCTTCGAGGATTTCATTGATACCCATACCCGTTTTGCCACTTGCTCGCAAAACTTCTTCACGCTTACAACCCAGCAGTTCCACAATCTGATCTTCCACCTCATCGGGCATAGCGCTATCCATGTCCATTTTGTTCATCACCGGAATAATTTCCAAATCGTGCTCAATGGCCATGTAAAGGTTCGAAATAGTCTGCGCCTGTATACCCTGAGTAGCATCCACAATCAGCAAAGCGCCCTCGCAGGCTGCAATGGAACGCGATACTTCGTACGAAAAATCGACGTGTCCCGGAGTGTCAATCAGGTTAAAAATATAGTCTTCGCCATTCAATCGATAATTCATTTGAATGGCATGGCTTTTAATGGTAATTCCACGCTCGCGCTCCAGGTCCATATTATCTAACACCTGAGCCTGCATCTCTTTCCCTGCCACAGTATTTGTATATTCCAGCAACCGATCGGCCAGGGTACTTTTCCCATGATCGATGTGGGCAATAATGCAAAAATTGCGGATTCTCTTCATTCTTTAATTATATGGTTTATTTTGAGTTGCAAAAGTACGCAAAAAAAATGATTTTTTATGTGTGGGAGTTTTAGCCCTTTCGATGATCCTTTTTAATCTTCGGGCACTAAACCTAACTGACGGTAAGTTTCGCGCATAGCCTCCTCGTTATCAGTAATTATCAGCAGAGAATCGCCCTCTTCGAGTTGCGTATTTCCTCGTGGAATAAAATACTTCCGGTTGCGTTTTACCATTACCAACAGCGTTTGGTCAGGCATAGGCACATCCATTACACGACGGCCGTTTTTCAGCATTGTATCGTTCACCGTAATTTCGCACATGGCCGATTTTATTTCGTCTGAAAACTCCACATCAAACTCTTTCAGCTTTCGGGTCGGTGGCACAGGCAACGAAAGCCCCAGCCAGCGCGCCATCGACGAAACAGTTGTGCCCTGCACTACAAGCGAAAGTATGGTAATGAAAAATACGATATTAAACATCATTTTGGCCTGAGGCACATCGCTGATCCAGGGATAAGTGGCAAAAATAATGGGCACAGCACCACGCAATCCCACCCAGGAAGTAAATAAACGTGCTTTGAACGACATATTCTTAAAAGGCAACAGCGATAGCAACACCGACAAAGGACGTCCAATGAGAATCATGAAAATGCCCACCAGTAAACCAACACCAGCTATAGGCAGAAGTTCCGACGGATTTACCAGCAAACCAAGGGCAAGAAACATGAGAATCTGAAATAGCCACGTAAGCCCATCGAAAAACCTGAGCGTACTTCGCTTATGCACAAACCTCTGATTACCTATCATTAAACCTCCCGCATACACAGCCAGATATCCATTTCCACCAATAAAACTGGTAAAACCAAACAGAAAGAACATAACTGTCAGCAACAAAACCGAATAAAGCGCATCATTGTCGAGATTTATTTTATTAATAATCCTTACTGCTAATTTCCCAAGCAAAAATCCACAAATAACACCCAGAAAAAGTTGTTTAAGAAACATAAACAACACCTCCCAACCACTCACATCAGGTGTTTGAATAAGTTGAATAAGGACTATGGTAAGCATAAAAGCCATCGGGTCGTTGCTACCACTTTCGAGCTCAAGCAATGGACGAAGATTCTCTTTCAGCGAAAGGCCTTTTGAACGCAGAATAGAAAAGACTGATGCCGAATCGGTTGACGACATAATACCGGCCAAAAGCAACGATTCAAGCAAAGTAAACGTTACCGAATGCACCAAACTATTCGTAAGCCAATAAATAAACAAACCCGTAAACAATGCTGTGAGCAACACTCCCACTGTTGCCAAAACCAAACCTTTAACCGCCACCGGACGAATTTCGGAGAAACGGGTATCGAGCCCGCCCGAGAAAAGGATAATATTTAACGCTACAACCCCAATATATTGTGCAATATTGGGTGAACCAAATTCAATTCCGAGACCATCGCTTCCCGCACCGATTCCTATAAGTAAGAATAATAAAAGCGTAGGAACACCAAAACGATATCCCGTTTTCCCAACCAGGATACTAAAAAAAAGCAGAATGGAAGAAATAAGTATAAATAATTCGATAGATATTTGCATTCTTATATATAAAAGACAAGTTATTGAGCTTTTACAAAAATATGTATTTCAATCGGATTCAGCACATTAAAATCAAAAAAATAAACCTAAAAAAACAAGCATTAATTTTTTTCCACATTTTCTTCAAAAAGGCTTGCACAAAACAAAAACTTACTCTATCTTTGCACTCGCAAAACAAAAGCGGTACCATAGCTCAGTTGGTAGAGCAAAGGACTGAAAATCCTTGTGTCCCCGGTTCGATTCCTGGTGGTACCACACAAATAAACGCTAATAATCTTCAATACAGATTATTAGCGTTTTTGTTTTATCTGTTTGCACAAAAATTGCACAAAAAACTCACCTCGCCAAACTTCGGGCTACCCTTTCATGAATCCATGCCTCGAAGTCCACTGTCTTATCAAGCTTCAAACGCTCCTTAATCGTATTGCGCCGACGATACATCGTATTCTTATTCATTCCCAGAATTGAACAGGAATCAGTAATATCTATCTTCATAGAACTAAGTGCAATCACTATTTTATCGGCATTAGTTAGTGCCGGAAATTCAGCTGAAAGACTCGAAATAAGATTATTGCTAACCATATCTATCTCGTTGATATAATCAGTCCATTCTGATTCACGCAATACAGAATGAGACAAGACCTCATCAAGAAATAATTTTGAGTCCGAGACGCCAAACCTGTATTTGGCATTCAGTTTACTCAAACGTAATGCTGCATCCATTCTCGACTGAATTTTGGCATGAACCACAAGTCGTTTCCGCTCTAAACTTTCAAGCAGCCTTAACTTTTCTTCATGAAATTTGGTCTGCTCCTGCCTTCGTCTGAAAAATGTTATTAAAAACAGAATAACAAGAATGAGGACAAAAATAATCAGCAGACCAAACCGTAAAACCATATTTTGATGCTTCATCCGCAGCGCAGCATTTTCCTTTTCTTTTTGCGACAAATCATACCCTTTGTCGATACGATATAGCTGATTTTTCTGCGCCTGGTCAAAGACTAATGATCTGTTGAAATCGTAGATTAAGAAAAGATCCATTGCATTTTTATAATCACCCGAAGCCATGTAGGCATAAGCCCCGGCCATATTCACTGCCATTTTACTGTATATATTAGCCGTATCCTGTTTTGAGAGTTGATAATAATACATAGCTGAATCGGCTTGACCACAGCGTGCATAGGCATACGAAAGTTTATTGTGATAGTAGCTGTCGTTATTGAAATAGCGATACACCTCCAAAATATCAGATTTCGCTTCGCTGAATCTGGTGGTGCGGTTCAGCAATGTGATTGCCTTGTAAAATTGCACATCATAATAATCCGAAGTGTCCTTTTCCTGAAACAGTATTTTTTTTGCTTTATCAAAATAAACAAGCGCACTATCCACCGGAAATCGTCCTAAATCATAAGCATTGGCAATTTCGCGATAGGCATAAGCTTCGTTTACACGCTCATGAGCATGCCTGAAATAAATGACCGAAAGTTTTAGTCGTGACAAAGCCTTTTGATAAACCGCATCCAACGAATAATTATAACCTATATAATAATTGGCAAGCCCGAGCAAATTATACTCATTAGTCTTAACAAGTGAGCTGATTGATTTTTTCAGATGAATCACACCCTGATCAATTTCACCGTTTTCGAGCAAAGCATGCCCGTACAAAAAATACGACAACCCCTCCTCACGCAACAATCCCGATCCATTATAGTACTCGAGGGCGTTTAATGCAGGCTCTATTCTTACGGCCGAATCCTCCGACAAAAAGAGAGCATAAGCCGTCAGCAGTTGATGCGCAGCCACATCAACAGGTCGCAGCGATTTTAGGCGGCTTAAACTATCGAGCCAAACAAAAGCTGAATCAAGATGATCAGGCATTACTTTTTCTATATGCAAGATGGATTCATTCGTACTTTTTCGCTTGGCACACGAGCCCAAACTCAACATTAAAAAAAATAAGGCCAACCAAAAAATAAGTATTAGATATTTACGTAGTATCATACAGTCACGGCTCCATGTTTTAACCAAAAATATCAGGGTAATTCAATAGCTTACAAACAAATTTATTTAGACACAAATTAAATCGTTAATTTACAGCACAATAAAACACACAACATATAACAGCTTACAAACGTTTTATTTGACCGAACACACAAATTTGATTACTTTTGAAACGTTCAGACACACTGAAAATGACACAAATTTTCCACCTGCCAAATTGCGCAGACTACGGAACAAGATACAACCTGAAACGAGAATCTGTTTGCTAAACCAATTTTGTGATATGTGAAGATGAAAAGTGCCTTTCAGAACAAATTCGTTCTGGAAGGCACTATTTTTTAGCGGTAAATATCATTTAATAATACCGACAGATACAAACCACCACGGTAGAGCAACAAATCGAGGTCATCGCTAAACCGATACAGATAGTGATAATTATTTGTATTGCCGGCATCCCACGCATAGATATCGTTGCGTACACGATATGTTTCCCGCAATGATTTCAACATATCGTATGCAAGAAGTTTCTTTTTATCGGCCGAATATTTATCCTCCACAAAGTCGGCATATTCTGTATATGACATTTTGCGGCTATCGGCAATCTGTCCATCCCATACCGAATGTATATTTGTGCTCCGGCCAAACCAATTCATTTTTACTCTGTTTCCGCCCAAATCATCGGCACGTCCCAAATGCATCGGCTGATGTAAATCACCCACAAAATGAATCAAAAATTTCAGTGCTTCGGCATCGTTTTTATCCTTCTTTAATCTGTCAATCATTACTCCGATGGCATAAAACAAATGCTCACCTTCCGCTTTGGGATTTGCAATAAGAGTTTTCATTTCGTCGTCGGTCA
This sequence comes from Paludibacter sp., assembly GCA_018054805.1. The sequence continues at coordinate 6,214 of JAGPIU010000048.1, forward strand.
TGCCATCCTTCAAATTCTGATAATGCCACTGATAACTGTATTTATAATTATCGTCACTGCGAATTTCATCGGCCCACGACGATTCGTACACAATACCTTTCACCCCTAGCACTTTATCGGTTTGCTTACGGGCTTTTTTAGTCATGTTGCGATAAGCCACTTCCGAAATAATGCGGTGACCCACATTGTCGTACGCATAAGTCGATAGCGTTACAAAAAGAAGAAATAAAGAGATGATTTTTTTGAACATATACGTTTTTGTTTGAGAATACTATATTGATTTTTTATTTATACTACTAATAATCAGCTAAGAGCAAGCCAATGTCATTTGAATTGATGCCATAATAATTTCCGATAAGCCGGTTTACCAACACGCCACCATATATATACGAACCATTTCTGAAGCCTGAACTCTCAGCAATGGCCAGCTTCACACTACCCGAGTTTGCGATTTTCAGTAGTATAGGCGCAAAAATATTGCTCAAAGCCATAGAAGTTGTACGCGCCACACGGGCCGAAATATTGGGAACGCAATAATGAACCACCCCAAACTTCTCATACACCGGATTTCGCAGAGTGCGACATTCAGATGTCTCAAAACAACCTCCCTGATCGACACTCAGATCGATAATTACCGCACCGGCTTTCATTGTTTTTACCAAATCCTCCGACACCATAAACCTTTCCGAACCATTTATATACCGCAGATTTCCGATAACAGCATCGGCCGAAGCAAGCGCTTTGAACAATACCGAAGGATGAATAACAGAAGTAAACACCTGTTGCCCGAGATAATGCTGTATTTTGCGCAACTTATTAATGTCGTG
>JAGPIU010000049.1 GCA_018054805.1 Paludibacter sp.
AGCCTGACCTATCAGCATTTCTTCCCCGTTAAGGGCTGTGGCGCCGGCGTCGCGGCCCTTTTTCATAAACAATGTTTCAGCAGGATTGTAAACCACATCGAAAAGCAAATGTTTTTCGGTCAGGAACTGATAGGGAATATCCGGACAAATATCCGTTTTAGGAAAAGTGCCAAGCGGTGTTGCGTTAATGATTAATAAGTTGTCATCAATTATTTCTTTGTTCAGGTCGCTGTATGTGAGTTGTCCTTTACTAACTGTGCGCGAAACATAGCGGCATTCAATACCTAGCTTTTGTAGAGTATACAAAATGGCCTTCGAGGCGCCACCTGTTCCCAGGATCAGCGCTTTTTTATGATAAGATTTCAGAAATGGTTTCAGCGAGTTTTCGAATCCTACGGCGTCGGTGTTAAATCCGGTGAGCGTTGCTGTGCCGTTTTTGTCGTAATCGAAGCGAATTACATTCACCGCTCCAATATGAGCTGCTGTGTCGTCGAGCCTGTCGAGCAGCGGAATGACTTGCTCCTTGTAGGGAATGGTGACATTAAGTCCTGAGAGTTCTACGCTGTTTCTCAAGTCCTGAAACTCAGTGATATTTGAGAGCTCGTAAAGATCGTATCGGGCATCAATACTTTCGTTTTCAAATTTCTCGCTAAAGAATTTTTTTGAAAAAGAATGTCCCAAAGGGAAGCCTATAAGTCCGAATTTGCGCATCGACGGTAGTTTATTTTTTCTTCTTTCTTAAAAATTTAATGCCGTAATAAATGGCTATCAATGCAATAAGTCCCAGAATTGCATAACTCAGTTCGTGGCTGTACTTGTCAATCAAATCAGCCTGTCCGTGAGCAATATAGCCGAGTAATGCAAGAATAATGTTCCAGATGCAGGCGCCAAGCGTGGTGTAGATGGTAAAACTTACCAGATTCATGCGGGCAAGACCTGCCGGAATGGATATAAGTTGGCGGATGCCCGGAATAAGGCGACCTACAAATGTAGAGGTTTTACCGTGATCGTTGAAGTATTTTTCAGCTTTCTGAATTTTTTCGCTACTGAGCAACAGTATTTTGCCAACTTTACTGTCAGCTATTTTATACATGATAGGTCGACCCAGCCAAATGGCTAATCCGTAGTTGATAAATGCGCCGATAAGCGCACCCAATGTACCAAAAAGCACCACCAGAAAAATATTCAGATGGCTGCCGGGTTTGCTTGCAATGTAAGCTGCCGGTGGAATTACCACCTCGGAAGGAAAGGGGATAAATGAGCTTTCGACAGTCATCAGTGCTGTGATGCTGAAGTAGTTCATGTTTTCTTCGTACCATTTTTCAACCTGTTGAATAATACTTGGCGATGTTTGAACGCTGTCCGCTGCCGTAGTTTGAGAGAATGCATTTCCTGCAAAAAGCAGGATAAAGAAAAGAATAATGATTTTCTTGTTCATGTATAATTACTTACAGTAAAAAGTATTTAATCGAAAAAGCCATGAAGTATGGCTTCGGGGCAAAGTTCCAGAAATAAACCACTGGCATCGAGGTTTTGTTCGATAGCTTTTTGTAAATACAGTTTCGAGCTTTTGAAATTTCCTGTTTTACAAAGTGCTACCGCGATAAACAAATCGATATGTTCGAGTGTATTATCGAGGTCGTAAGCTGTCATGTAGTATTTTAGAGCCGTTTCGTACTCCATTTTATCCATACAGATATTGGCTATGGCCATAAGCGTGTCGGGTTGATTCGGATCGAGCGTAATGGCTTTAAGATAAGCCAGAAGGGCATTGTCGATGTCGTTCAGCCCTATCAATCCCTCTGCCATATAAACCCATGCATCCGCCGAATTTTCATCGGCTGCAATGGCCAGTTGCACATAGGCCAGACTTTTTTCGAAATCTTCTTTTTCCAGATAACAAACGGCCAGCCCTGTAAGCGCTTCGTAGTTGTCGGGTAATTCTTTGAGCGATAGATTGTAATGCTCAATGGCTTTGTCGAATTGCTCAAGTCGCTCGTAGCTTTCGCCTATAAACAAGTGCACCTGCCACAGGTCGATAGCCGATTTTATATATTCGTTATATGTGTCGATGGCATCAGTATATTCGCCGTTCTGAAAGTGAGCATGTGCTTTTTGTAATGTGGTGAGCGGGTCGTTGTCGTTGATTGCCAGCGCAAAATCGTATGCATTTATGGCATTTGCAAAATCCTGTTCGGCAAAATAAACCTGCCCCATATTAAACCATGCTTCCGACGAATAGGAATCGATGTTAATGATGCGGTTGTACGTGTCGATGGCCTGAAGATTCTCGCTGGTTTGTTCGTAACAAAAGGCCATTTCGTAGAGCAGGTCAATGTTTTTGTTGAAAAATGCATCGCCGGTTTTCAAAAAATGCAATGCACTTTCAAAATCGAATTGCGAGATGAAAATAAATGCAATGTCGAGACAGATATTGTCGATGTCTTCGGTTTCGGAGGCTATGAGCATTTCGGCTACCAGACGGGCTTCCTTGTAACGCGATGAGCGTGACAGGGCTTCGATGCGCAGCAATTGTACTTCGTAGTCGCCCGAATGACTCATTGGCTCAAGTATGTGCATGGCTTTCTGCGTTTCGCCCGAGACAAGATATATCTTTGCTCTTTTGGTTTTCAGCTCGTTGCTAGCAGGATGAAGTTTCAGCCCAAGTTCGAGTGCTCGGCTGCTGTCGGTGGTTTTTCCCTTGCGCAGATAGTAGTCCACAATGGCTTCGAGCTCTTCAACGTCGAAATATCCCGGAGCTTTTCCTTCTAAAAAACTTTCGTAACGTTTTATAATGTCACCCGCCTCATCATCGACCGGATATGTCAGTTTCCGACTCATTGTATGGAATTTGTATTTCTGCAAAAATACTGTATAAAACGCAATAAAGTAGCCCATTAAGTGAAAAGTTTTCAACAATTCAGGATGTAACCACCTTATTTAAGGTTTTTTGAAATAATTGTTTTGGTGTATAGATACTGATTTTCCAGCCGATCTGAATTATTCCCCCAGAAAATTAAAAAAAACAATTTCGCTATCTTTGCATTTAAATATTGTTTAAGGCTAATAAAATACTGCTTTTATCCGTTAGTAAAAATATCCGGTTTAGGAATGAAGACTTAAACCCGTAAACACTCAAATCGTTATAAATGTATTTCTCCGAATTATTCAAATATTGCCCTGTATGTGGCTCGAAGCAGTTTTTGCTGAACAACGAAAAGTCGCTTAAATGTGCTGACTGTGGTTTTGTTCTTTATGTAAATCCTTCGTCGGCCGTAGCTGCTTTTGTGTTGAATCAGGCACGGGAATTGTTAGTGTGTCGCAGAGCAAAGGAACCGGCTATGGGAACGCTCGATTTGCCCGGAGGTTTTGTTGATGCAAATGAAACAGCCGAAATGGCTGTCGCCCGCGAAATAAAAGAAGAACTTGGCGCAGAAACGGTAACGCTGAAATATCTTTTTTCGCTACCAAATGAGTATTTGTACAGCGGACTGACTATTCCCACGCTAGATATGTTTTACGAATGCAGTATTGCCGATTATGAGAATATAGTGGCTGCCGACGATGTAGCCGAATGTTTTTACGTACCTTTAGCCGATTTGAATCCCGATGATTTCGGACTGCAAAGCATAAAAAAAGCGGTCGAATTGTATCGGAATTCTTTTGTTGTTAAATGAAAATTGTATCTTTGCACTAATGTGCTTTAATTTCTATAAATCTGAAATCAATTAACGAAATATTCCGATGAGAAAAATTATCGTAATCACTTTGATAATAAGTATGATGGCTGGCTTTGCAAATGCCCAGCATACGCTTATTTATACGCACAAAGATGTGCTTTTCAACAAGGGTAAGGAATTGTTTAATCAGCGAAAGTATGCAGCATCGTATCGGAGCTTCGAAGAATTTCTGAAAACAACTGACACTAAAAATGCCGGACAGATTCAGGAAGCTGAGTATTATATGGCTGCTAATGCTTACGAACTGAAGCAGGACGATGCCGGAAAAATGCTGAAAGCATATTTGTTTAAACATCCCTACACGCCGTTTCTCGATAAAACGAATGTGATGCTCGGTATGCTTGAATACGAGAAAAAACAATACGCTCAGGCACTTACCTATTTCAATAATGTAAACGATAAACGTCTGGGTAATCGCGAACGTGTTGATTTTCTGTTTTGTAAAGGCTATGCCAGTCTCGAAACAAAAAATTATCATTTGGCGCTGACTATTTTCAAAGAATTGAAAGAAATGAAGAGCCGTTACAATCTTTCGGCTACTTATTATTATGCCTATGCCGAATATACTTTGGGAAATTACACAGCAGCCTTACCCGAATTTCTGAAAATTGAAAATACGCCCGAATATAAAAATATCGTACCGTATTATATTATTCAGATTTATTATGCTCAGAAAGAGTTCGATAAACTTTACGAACGAGCCGATGCCTTGCTGGCTGCGAATCCCGGTAATAAAAACAATGCCGAGATTTACCGCATTATGGGTGAAATTGCGTATGATAAACGCGATTATGTAAAAGCCATTGGTTACCTCAAAGAATACGAGAAAATATCTCCTCAGGTACTCAGAAACGATATGTATTTGCTCGGACTTTCGTATTATCAGACTAAAGATTATGCAAATGCAGTGACTTATCTGTCGAAAACCACAACCATAGCCGACGAGATGACTGAAAATGCGTATCTGCATCTCGGTAATGCTTATGTGCGTCTGAACGATAAAACAAATGCCCGCCTGGCTTACGAAGCTGCTCTTCGCACCAATTTCAATAAATCGGTACGCGAGGAAGCGCTTTACAATTATGCACTTACAACTTACGAAACCACTACCGCTTTCGGTGAATCGATTACTGCTTTCGAACAATTGCTGAACGAATTTCCTAATTCAAAATATACTGCCAAAGCCTACGATTATCTGGCTACGGTGTATATGACTACTAAAAACTACGAGGCTGCTTACCAGTCGATTCTGAAAATTAAAAATCCAACGGCGCGACTTCTCGAAACCCGTCAGTATTTACTTTATCAAATTGGTACAGAGGCTTTCACTCAAAATAATCTGCCCAAAGCCATTGAGTATTTTACACTTTCGCTGCAAAGTTCGGCTACAGGTAAATATTCGGCCGAAAGCCTTTTCTGGCGTTCTGAAGCTTATTATCGCAACGGACAGCCCGATCAGAGTATTGCCGATTTACGTTCGTTTTTTGGTAACGGAAATTCGCGTTCGAGTGTAAACCTCAAAACTGCCAATTATTCGCTGGCTTACGCTTATTTCACAAAGAAAAACTATACCGATGCGCTTACCTGGTTTCTGAAATATGTGGATGCTGAAAAAAATACGGCTGCCGAAACATATCCTGATGCATTAAACCGTATTGGTGACTGTTACTTTAATGCCCGTAATTTTTCGAAAGCCGAAAGCTTTTATGCACGTGCAGCATCGCTTAGTCCGAATACAGGCGATTACGGCATTTTCCAGAGTGCTTATGTGGCTGGTTTGCAGAAAAATTATACTGCCAAAATTTCCCGACTCGAAAATCTGATTTCGACTTATCCGAATTCGGAATATGTGGACGATGCTCTTTACGAAATCGGTCGTTCGTACATTATGCTCGACAATGAAACCCGTGCTATCACAAGCTTCGAACGACTGCTGAGCACCAAACCCAACAGCGAACTCGCTCGGAAAGGTGCACTGGAAATTGGTATGATTTATTTTAATCAGAACAATTACGATGCAGCCATTTCAGCTTACAAAAATGTAATTGCCAAATATCCGGGTACACAGGAATCGTACACAGCACTCGAAAGTCTTGAATCGGTTTACATTGAGAAAAATGATGTCGCATCGTATCTGGCTTATACCAAAACGCTGGGCATGACGCTTGGCTCCACAGTGGCAGGTCGCGAGGATTCAATTTCGTATGTAGCTGCCGAACGTCAGTATATGAATGGGAATTACGCACAGGCTATCAGCGGACTGAAAGCTTATGTGAACTCGTATTGCGCAGGTGGTCGTTATTGTACCACTGCTCAGTTCTATCTGGCCGACAGTTATTACCGCACCAACGACAAGGATAATGCCCTGCGTGCTTATCAGGCTTTGTTGCTGATTCCGGGAAATCAATATGCGCGTGAAGCCACTACACGTGCTGCCGAAATAACCTACGATAAAAAGGATTACAGCGCTTCGCTTCAGTATTTCCGTCAGCTCGAAGCTATGGCACAAACTACCGAAGACCGCAATGTGTCGCGCCTTGGTGTGTTGCGTTGCAGCTACTTCCTGAACGATCATAACACAACTATCAATATCGCCAACGAAATTATGAACGATAGTCGTTCCACAGCAGAACTCCGGTCCGAAGCCATGTACAATCGAGCCAAGGCATTTATTGCACAGAATCAGGTGAATCAGGCTGTGCCCGATTTGCGTTCGCTGGGTAACGATACCCGTACTTCGAATGGTGCCGAAGCTAAATTCCTTCTGGCCGAGATTTATTTTAAACAAAATAATATGGCCGAATCGGAAACTGTGATTATGGATTTTGCCAAAAAAGGAACACCTTATCAGTATTGGCTGGCCCGTAGTTTTGTGCTTTTGTCTGATATATATATTGCCCGCGGTAACGATTTTCAGGCCAAGCAATACCTGTTGAGTTTGAGAAATAATTATACCACAGCCGACGAAGTGCAGGGTATGATTACCGAAAGGTTGAACGCCATCGCACAGCGCGAAGGTCAAAGTGTAATCAACTAATTTGTGAGGATAAAAAACAGGAACTGAAACTTTTTTAAATGAATATGAAAATGAGAACTTCAAAATATATCATACCTGCATTTTTGTCTGTGGCCATTTGGTCGAATGCACAGACCCTGGACCAGAATGTGACTGTGGAGCGCGAATATAAACCGGTGATTCAGGATGCCGGGAAAATTAATTCGGTGCCGCAAATTATGGAACCCAATGTGGAAAAAATTCCGGCAACC
>JAGPIU010000050.1 GCA_018054805.1 Paludibacter sp.
CTGGGAATGGAGGCTATCTGGAAAATTGAAGTGGTTGATTTCCCTGCCTTCATTCTGGTGGACGACAAGGGAAATGACTTCTTTAAACTGATAAAACCAAATCCTGTGTGCTAAGCCACAGGATTATGAAACAAAAAAAACGCAAACACGGAATCTGATTTCCGGTTTGCGTTTTTTGTAATTTAAACATTTGAAACAGTGGCGTTTCCTTACACATTAAATCTGAAGTGCATAATATCGCCATCCTGTACCACATATTCCTTGCCTTCGACGCTCATTTTTCCGGCTTCCTTGCAAGCAGCTTCCGAACCCAATGTCACAAAGTCGTTGTATTTGATAACTTCGGCACGGATAAAGCCTTTTTCGAAGTCGGTGTGAATAACACCCGCGCATTGTGGCGCTTTCCAGTTGCGTTCGAAAGTCCATGCGCGCACTTCCTGCACACCGGCTGTGAAGTAAGTCTGCAGGTCGAGTAAGTGGTATGCTGAACGAATTAAGCGAGCCACGCCCGATTCTTTGAGTCCCACTTCTTCTAGGAACATTTGGCGCTCGTCGTAAGTTTCGAGTTCGGCAATGTCGGCTTCGGTAGCAGCTGCTACAACCAGAATTTCTGCGCCTTCGTCTTTTACAGCTTCGCGAACGGCTTCTACGTAGGCATTTCCGTTTACGGCCGAAGCTTCGTCCACATTACACACGTACATTACAGGTTTGTCGGTAAGCAGATAAAGATCCTTTACTAACTTTTTGTCGAGCGGATCGAGTTTTACTGTGCGGGCCGATTTGCCCTGAAGCAGTGCTTCGCGGTATAGTACATATATATCGTAGAGCGCTTTGGCTTGTTTGTCGCCGCCGGTTTGTGCCTGTTTCTGCACTTTGTTGATGCGGCTGTCGATGGTTTCGAGGTCTTTGAGCTGAAGTTCAATGTCGATAATTTCTTTGTCGCGCACCGGATTTACGCTACCGTCCACATGCACAATATTTTCGTTGTCGAAACAGCGAAGCACATGCAGAATAGCATCTGTTTCGCGGATATTGGCCAGGAATTTATTTCCGAGCCCTTCGCCTTTGCTTGCACCTTTTACAAGTCCGGCAATATCCACAATTTCCACTGTAGTAGGTACAATACGTTGCGGTTTTACGAGTTCAGCCAGTTTGTTCAGGCGGTCGTCGGGAACGGTAATTACGCCCACATTGGGTTCGATGGTACAAAACGGAAAATTAGCCGATTGGGCTTTTGCATTCGAAAGACAGTTGAAAAGAGTAGATTTTCCCACATTGGGCAAACCTACGATTCCACATTGAAGAGCCATTATTTATTTAGTTTGAAAGTTTTATGTTTGAAAGTTTTATGCTGAATCTGTGCCGGTAGATTTCAGGGCTGCAAAGGTACAAAAAAAAGACGGGAGGAGAAAGCGAATGTATTAGAGTTGGTGTGTTAGGGCATAAAATCAGATTCGTTACTCCTGAATAAATCCAACTGGTTTTCGGGGGGTGATCTGTGGTTTTTTACTTGTTTGTAACTCGGCTAACGATTGATTAATGAGTTCGATTTGCATTCGCGTATCTTCGTTTATGTCATTATAATCCGTGAATACGTCTTCTATATAGGCTTTTAGTTCTTTCAGTTCATTTTGGAGTTCGGAAACCTTATCGGTTGGATTATTGAAAACTAATTGGCGAATTGCAATAAATGCACGCACAAGTTGTATGTTGACTTGAATGGCTATATTGCTTCGTAATATACCAGAGAGCATGGTAACCCCATGTTCGGTAAATGCATAAGGGAGAGCTGAATTTGGCCGTTTTGATGTCGTCACAAATTGTGATGACATGCTAAGCCATTCAAATTCATTTAATTGAAACATGAAGTCTTCTGGAAAACGTTCGCTATTCCTTTTTACTGCCTGATTTAATACGCGGGTTTCAACATTATACATTTTTGCCAAATCAAAATCAAGCATTACTTTTTGATTTCGGATAGTGTATATCTTACTTTGAATAGCAGAGGGTTGTAGATGTAAAATTTCAGTCATAAATTATCGTATTAGTTGGTTGTTTAATCGAACGTGAGTTCGTTTTTAAAAGCTTTGTCACTAAAATTTATTGTCTCAGACTTTGTTGTCACTGAAAAATAAATAAGGTTGTCTTTTGATAAACAATATAATTTCACACCTAATAGGTTTCGAAAATAAGTTGTAATCAATATGTCTTCCAGTCGCTTCTCCCTGAAACTCAAAACTCGAAACCCGAAACTAGGGCCTACCCCCAAATCTGTTCAATCACTTTCGGGAAATGTTCGTATTCGAGAGCATGCACTTTGTTGGCCACATCGTCGGGGCTGTCGGTAGCTAACACGGGGCATTTGGCCTGGAAAATAATGCTGCCTTCGTCGTAATGCTCGTTTACATAATGTATGGTAATGCCCGATTCGGTTTCGCCGGCTTCCACCACAGCACGGTGCACTCGGTCGCCGTACATTCCTTTACCTCCGAATTTGGGTAGCAGGGCAGGATGAATGTTGATAATACGGTCGGGGAAAGCTTCGATAATTGCCTGCGGAATTTTGAGCAGGAATCCGGCTAAAATAATGTAGTCAATTTCTTCTTTTTGTAACAAATCGAGAATTGTTTTTCCGTCGGAAAACGCTTCGCGACTGAAAGTAAGCGATGGAATGTTGAGTATTTTTGCCCTTTGGTGTACAAAAGCATCGGCTTTATTCGAAATTATGAGTGGGAAAGTGAAATTTTGGTTTCCGGCAAAGTAAGTCGCTATGTTTTCGGCATTTGAGCCGGAGCCTGAGGCAAAAAGAGCTAGTTTTGAGGGCATAATACAAAGATTTATTTTGCTCAAAAATGAGCTGTTTGTGCAAAAAAGTGTATTTTTTTCAACAAAAATTCGGATAATTGGAGAAATTTTCTTTCCTTTGCACCGCAAAATTATAAAACATTTTTTATTTATAAACTTAAAAACAAAAATTATGTCAGAAGTTGCAGCTAAAGTAAAAGCTATTATCGTAGACAAATTAGGCGTAGAAGAAGCTGATGTTACACCAACAGCAAGTTTCACTAACGACTTAGGAGCTGATTCATTAGACACAGTAGAATTGATCATGGAATTCGAAAAAGAATTCGGTATTTCAATTCCTGATGAGCAAGCAGAAAAAATTTCTACAGTAGGCGACGCTATCGCTCACATCGAAGCTATTCAGAAATAATCTTTTTCCACAATAATTAGTTTATTATGGAATTAAAAAGAGTTGTGGTAACCGGCTTAGGCGCGGTTACTCCTTTAGGTAATTCTGTTCCGGAGTTCTGGGATAACTTAGTTAAAGGAGTAAGCGGCGCCGCACCGATTACACGTTTTGATACTACGAATTTTAAAACAAAATTTGCATGCGAAGTGAAAGACTTCGATGCATTAAAGTATTTTGATCGTAAGGAAGTGCGCAAGCTCGACCTCTACGCTCAATATGCTATAGCGTCAGCAAAAGAAGCCCTTGAGCAAAGTGGTCTGGATCTCGAAACCATTGATAAAGATGAAGTAGGTGTAATTTTCGCTGCGGGAATTGGCGGTATTGCTACTTTCGAGCAGGAAATAGGTTACTACTATCAAAATCTGGAAAATGGCCCTAAGTTCAATCCGTTTTTCATCCCTAAGATGATTTCGGATATTGCTGCAGGTCAGATTTCCATTATGTATGGTTTCCGTGGTCCGAACTATTCTACTGCTTCGGCTTGTGCTTCATCGACCAATGCTTTAATCGATGCTTTCAATTATATCCGTTTGGGTAAAGCCAATGTGATTTTGGCCGGTGGCGCTGAGGCTGCCATTACGCCCGGTGGAGTTGGAGGCTTTAATGCTCTTACAGCTTTGTCGACACGAAATGACGACCCTGCAGGAGCTTCACGTCCATTCAGCAAAAGCCGCGATGGTTTTGTAATGGGTGAAGGTGCCGGATGCCTGGTACTCGAAGATCTCGATCATGCACTTGCACGCGGAGCTAACATTCTGTGTGAAGTTGTAGGTGGTGGGTTGTCGGCAGATGCATATCATCTTACTGCTACACATCCTGATGGTCTTGGTGCTAAACTGGTAATGAGAAGAGCTTTGAAAGATGCCGGATTGAATCCTGAAGATATTGATTATATCAATGTACACGGAACTTCTACTCCGGTTGGCGATATTTCGGAACCCAAAGCAATTATTGATGTGTTTGGAGAACACTCGTATAAATTAAACATCAGCGCTACAAAATCAATGACGGGTCACCTTTTAGGTGCTGCCGGAGCTGTGGAAGCTATTGCTTCAGTACTTGCCGTGATGAATGATATTGTGCCTCCAACTATTAATTTTACCGAAGGCGATGAAGATCCCGATATTGATTTCAACTTGAATTTTACATTTAATAAAGCGCAAAAACGTGTGGTAAATGCTGCGCTCTCGAATACTTTTGGATTCGGTGGACACAATGCCAGCGTGATTGTAAAAAAATATGTTCTCTAAGTTGTGATTAAAGCAATAATACGTAATATAAGGCTTCTTACCGGTTCCCGGAAGGAGCCTTATTTGCTTTTTTACAAAGTGCTTGGGTTTTATCCCTCGCGTATTGAATATTATCAGTTGGCTGTGCGTCACCGCTCTGTGTCGGTGCCTACCGACGATGGGCACCTGCTGAGCAACGAGCGTCTCGAATTTTTGGGCGATGCAGTGTTGAACTCAGTGGTGACCGATATTTTGTTTCGCAGGTACGAAAACGAACGCGAAGGTTTTTTGACCAATACACGTTCGAAAATTGTAAAGCGCGATACACTTAATCGTTTAGCATTTGAACTGGGGCTCGACAAATTGATGCAGGCCTCGAAGCATGTAAATACACATACCAACAATAATATTTATGGCAATGCCCTTGAAGCTCTGATGGGCGCCATTTATCTCGACTATGGCTACAAGCAATGTAAAAAGTTTGTAGAGCATCGCCTTATCACTCCTTTTATGGATATTGATAAAATTGCTGATGGGGAGGTCAACTTTAAGTCGAAAATTATTGAATGGAGCCAGAAGCATAAAATTAATGTGGATTTTGTGTTGGTGAAAGACGAACTTTTGTCGGCCAATAAACATGTTTTTCATACCTCTGTAATGATTGGCGATAGAATTATGTGTGAGGCTACAGGGCAAAGCAAAAAGGAATCGCAACAAAATGCAGCTGCACTGGCTCTGCAGAAAATCATTACCGACCCGGAACTTCCTTCCTCTTTCTAACGCTCTTGTAAAGTTGCGTCGATCGCTTTTTCTTGTTGTCCTTCCACCTTGTTTTTAATGGGTTTGCAGTTGCGTGTTTTGTTTATAGAAAATTGAATGAAATAATAAAACTAATTACATATGCAGAATAGTGAAATTATACTTATAAGCATTTCGGGAGAGGATAAGCCCGGCGTAACTACTGCCATAACTGAAATTCTGGGTAATTACGATGCCACCATTCTTGATATAGGTCAGGCCGATATACATCATACTCTTTCGTTGGGCATATTGTTTAAAGTTACCGATAGGAGTGATTCGGGAAATGTGTTGAAGGATATTTTATTTAAATGTACTGAACTAAATGTGACACCCCGGTTTACGCCAGTGACTTTAGAACAGTACCATTCGTGGGTGGGCCGGCAGGGTGCAGGAAGATATGTACTTACAATTCTCGGGCAAGTAGTGAATGCCCGTCAGCTTTCGCGTGTTACGAGTGTGGTTTCGGGTTTTAATCTCAATATCGATTCGATAAAGCGACTTACCGGGCGTTTACCGCTTGAGGATGTGGCAGCTGAAAGTATTCGTTCGTGCGTGGAACTCTCGGTAAGGGGCGACTTGCAAAACAAAAAGGAGTTTTCGAAAAAGCTAATGAGTTTATCGGCCGATTTGGGCATTGATATCTCATTTCAGCAGGACGATCTTTTTCGCCGTAACCGTCGCCTGATATGTTTCGATATGGATTCGACGCTAATCAAAACTGAAGTCATCGACGAATTGGCCGACAGGGCAGGAGTAGGGACACAAGTGCGCGAAATTACCGAAGCGGCTATGCGCGGCGAGATTGATTTTAATGAAAGCTTTATACAACGGGTGGCTTTGCTTAAAGGTCTTGATGTGTCGGTGCTCGAGGAAATTGCGAACAATTTACCCATAATGGATGGCGCATTGCGTTTGATGAGAATTCTTAAAAAATGTGGCTATAAAATTGCTATCTTATCGGGCGGATTTAGCTTTTTTGGCAATCATCTGAAAAAACTGTTCGATGTTGACTATGTATATGCCAACGATTTAGAAATTGAAAATGGAAAACTAACCGGAAAACATCAGGGTGATATTGTGGATGGCAAGCGCAAAGCCGAATTGCTGCGCCTGATTGCACAAGTTGAGAAAATCGACCTTCAGCAGGTGATTGCTGTGGGTGACGGGGCCAACGATTTACCTATGCTTAATTTGGCCGGATTGGGTATTGCCTTTCATGCAAAACCCAAAGTAAAAGCGAATGCACAACAATCAATTTCCACAATTGGTCTCGATGGAGTGCTTTATTTTCTGGGATTCAGGGATATACATATCGATTTTTAGTCCGGAAATGGTGCCGGGTTGTGTACTGAACAGTCCGACAAAGCTGCTCTCACAACAGGAAGATATCTTTGTTGAAGACGAATTGTTGCCGTATGGGATATTTTGCTGTTCGATAAAACCATTCTTTGTGTTTGATTGTTTGATAGATACCTGAGTCGATAACCATTTCGTCATACGGGTTGTCGGTGCTATTTTGGTGGTTTTGGATGAATTTTTGCTCAAAAAGCATGAAAGTGTGTAATATTCCACACATTTTTTTATCTTTGCAAACAGTAAAACAAAATATCACTACACAAAAATGGAAGAACAACATTTTTCGCA
>JAGPIU010000051.1 GCA_018054805.1 Paludibacter sp.
AAAAATTTCAATGAACTTGGTCCGCGTTTCCCTGATATGAGCGAAGCGTACTCGAAAGACATGATTGCCAAAGCCAAAGCGATTGCTGCCCGCAACAATATCAAAGTGGTGGAAGGTGTGTATGTGGGTACTACCGGTCCTACTTTCGAAACTCCTGCCGAATATCGTTATTTCCGCACCATCGGAGGCGATGCTGTGGGTATGAGTACTGTGCCTGAAGTGATTGTGGCCAACCACAGTGGTATGCGTTGTTTCGGAATGTCAATTATTACTGACCTCGGAGTGCCTGGTAAAATTGTGGAAGTGACTCATGAGGAGGTGCAGGAAATTGGTAATAAAGTGCAACCGCTTATGACGCTGATTATGAAGGAACTTATCAAAGAAATCTGAGAGTTTACATCGATAAAAGCCAAAAGCCAAGGCTGTCCTAAAAGAGTATTTAGAACGCAAATTACGCAAATAAACGCAAATTTATACAAATCATAAGTGTTTGTATTTTAATGATTTATTAGAATTATTAGTCTAATGAATTTGCGTTTATTTGCGTAATTTGCGTTCCTGTTGTTTTTGACGCAGACTCATTTTTTTTATTTTTTAAAATCCTGATCAAAGGTCTTTTTTTATATCGTCGAGTTCAATAAGTTTATTTACAATGGCGTAAATAGTTAGTCCTGCAGTACTGTGAATACCCAGTTTTCGTGCAATATTGCGTCGGTGTGTAATCACAGTGTGGGTAGAGAGGAAAAGTGACTGTGCAATTTCCTTATTGGTTTGCCCTTTTACCACACAGGTCAGAATTTCTCTTTCGCGTACACTGAGTGCGTCATTTTCTTCGTCTGGCTCTATGGTTTCTGTCTCGAATACTTTATTCAGTTTTAATCTGAGTTGATCAATACTGTCGTAAAGCGAGAATTTTTCGTCGTACTGTTTCAGGAAGTTCTCGTCGAGAGTCCCATTCACAAGTGCGATACAGCGTAAAGTAAGGTGTCCGGTTTCGTCTTTGAGTTTGCCCATGTCCAGACTGCCCCAGTAAAGCGGATTCACAATCAGTAAATCGGGTTTGTGCAGCTTTATGTAGTTGGCCAGAAATTCCTGCGAGCTTATTTCGAAAGTTTGTGCATGAATGCCCGGTATGCGTTTCAGCGCCACAGCAAGTCCGCTACGCACAATAACGGACGGTTCGGCAATGGCAATTTTCAGATTCAGATCATTCATGATTTGTTGTTTTTTCTTCAATGGCTTCAATCACAGGGACAAAGAAAAAATCCTCAATCATATTGTGAAGCGCGAGATCTTTTTCGCAGGCATACAAATCGAAAAGCACATCGTTCATTTTGTAATTCTGACCTTTCGAGGGATAGTATTTCACAATAATATTTTTCAATTCCGAAAGTTTTGAGTCCACATCGGTGTGATGTTCCTCGAAATCAGCGATTCTGTATTTTTTATCGGGCGAACCTGCCAATAAGCGCATTACATAAGGAAATACTGTTTTATCCTCGTAATCCATATGTTTGCGCACTTCCTGGAAATACTCATCAAAGAACTTCATGAAAACCACTTTGTATGGCTCGCTCTGATCCGACGATTCAACAGCTTCCATTAGTTTCGCTCTGATAGAAGGCAGTTTGTAGGTAAGAAAATAATGATGCGCATTTTTCAGGTAGTTTATCACCGACTCAATTGAAATGTGTTCATAAGTCTCGTGTACCACCACATTTCCTTCGGCTATAAAGTTGATTACAGCCAGAAAGGTCCTGCAATGAATCCCATTCGCATCGCAGGCTTCTTTCACTGTTTTGTCGCCAAAACCAAGCGAAATACCAAACCTGCTAATGGTGAGAAGCAGTGAAGCATCTTCGTTGATGATTTCGCTCATGCGCGATCGTTCGTTAAACTTATGATTGCTATACATATCGAATCTGTTTTTTCGTTGAATGAATAGGGAGAAATTATCAGTTGGAGTAAGTTAAACGCAAAGTAGTCGTAAAAGTTTGATGTTTAACATTAAATGTGGCGAAAACAGCAAATTCATCCGAATGCTTATGGCAGTTCATTCGGACAAATTATGCAGTACTAACTAATACAAACAAATACTAACTAAATATCTTTTTCGCGATAAAATTCTTGATAAAAAATACTTTTGCAAATTTCGCAGTATTTTAAACTGGTTACAATACCCTAATGTAGGTATTTTCACTGCGCTTTACTTAAAACAAGGTAGGTTTTGGCCTGTAAAAAACTAAAGTAGAAAAATATGATCGAGAGATTCGATTTTTATTCAAAAATTTGTCGGAACGAACAAAATCGGTTTAATTTGCATTGGATTAAATACAGTGAATCACAATAAAATAAATGCCATGAAGATACTGCATAATTATAAATTGCAAAGGCTTATTTTGCTTGCCTGTTGCATATTGTCAGGCTTTGTTTTTTCAGGAAGAGTTTTGGCCGACGAAAAGCCTGATGCTTATATTGAGTACAGAGGGGTTGTGCTCGATAAATCGACCGGAAATGTGTTGGCTTTTGCCAATATCTCGGTATTGGGCACGAATATTTCCACTGTGTCGAATACAAATGGAGAGTTTGTGTTGAAAGTACCCACGTCGCGAAAAGTACATAGAATTCTGTTTCGATATGTGGGATATCGTAATCTGGTTTTTGCACCGGGAGAAAATTCTCTGGCATATTATAGAATTGAGCTCGAACCAGTATCGGTGGAATTGCCCGAAGTAAGTGTGATTTCGAAGGATGCCGATATGATTATGAGTGCGGTTTTCGAACGTATTACAAAGAATTATCCGGGCAGCGAAATGTCGATGACTGCCTTTTATCGCGAAACAATACGAAAAAACCGGAATTATGTGTCGGTAGCCGAGGCTGTTGTCGATATTTACAAACAGCCTTATCCTTCCTATAAAGCCGATGTAGTAAAATTGTATAAATCCAGAAAAAAAACTGATTACGAGAGACTGGACACACTGGTATTTAAATTGATGGGCGGTCCGTTCAATTCTCTTTATCTCGATGTGATTAAATATCCTGAAATGATTTTCACCGAAAAAATGTTTGAGAATTATAATTTCAGTTTTGAGCGATCCACTCGTATGGACGACAGATTGATTTATGTGATTAATTTTCAGCAAATGCCTTATCTTGATTTACCTTTATTTTATGGAAAACTATACATCGATGCGCAAACCATGGCCATTAAAAGTGCTGTGTTCGATATGAACCTGAAGAATAAATCCGAAGCATCAAAGATTTTTATTGTGAAAAAGCCTTTTAATGCCAATGTAATTCCCGACAAGGCATCGTATCGAATGGATTTCTTTGAGCAAAATGGTAAATGGTATTATGGCTACAGTCGTATTGAACTTGATTTGCGAATAAAATGGAAACGCAAACTTTTTGATACTAAATATTTAAGTGTAATTGAAATGGCTGTGACCGACTGGGAGGATGCTGCTGGTACAAAAGCGCCGGAAAGAAGTGGACGTCTTCGTCCCGGTGTAATTATTACCGACGAGGCCAGCGGATTTTCCGATCCTGAGTTTTGGGGTGAATACAATGTGATTGAGCCTGAAAAACCTATCGAAACAGCCATTAAAAAGATTAGTAAACAGCTTGAAAAAAAGTAATTTCTCAGAGATTTAGTCTTTCTTTCAGCACTGCATAGCCTGCTTGGCTGACTTTAATTTTAAAGCCGTTTTTCAATGTGAGAAGTCGGCTTTGTTTTTCGTATAGTTCGATGCCGGTAATCGATTCGATATTCACTATGCACGAACGATGCACGCGCACAAACTGACCCGGAGGAAGCGCACGTTCGAAACTTTTCATGGTTTGCTCCTTCATGTACTTTCCCTTCAGCGTATGAATGTGCACATAGTCGCCATCGGCCTGCAGGCAGAGTATTTCCTGCACAGGAATCATGTTGATTTTAGAACCGGATTTTACTGCAATTCGTTCCAGAATTTCGGTGTTTTGTAATGTTGGCGTCTCTTCATCTGCGTCATCTGTTTCCGGAAATTGTTCGGTCATTTCATCTACATTATTTTTATTATTCCTGATAATAAATGACTGAATAATAAGAATAAATACCAGCAAATGAATAAAAGTACGGGCAGGCAGATAAGGTAAAAATTCGTCAGACACGTTTAACAGGTCTTCAAACCCATAACCGGCTCCGGCAGTTATTGCAAGCGTAAGAAGTCCGAGTGCAGTATAATTGATGATGCGTTGGAGCGAAGGCAGCGCACCGAAATTTCCATAGCGCAATGCATTCCAAAGCAACATTCCCAACAGCGCATAAAGCAAGGAGTGAAAAACAGCATCGGCCAGAATAATGTAAAAAGGCAACGAAAAAATGCTGTGGAACGACAGTGTTTGCAGTATTGCAAAACCTGTCCACCACAGCATATATTGAATTATTTTTGCCTTATTGTCTGAAAACTTCATTCTTTGCTTTGCGCTTTAATCAGTTACAGTGGCAAAAATAGCATTTTATTGTTAATTCAATGCAGCCCTCAGCATTTTTTTTCGATTAAAGTTTTGTTCCTAAGGCAGCTTCCACTTTTTCTTTTGAAAGTTCTTTGGTGCAGAAGAACCAGTCGTAGCATTTTACACCTTCTTCCTGACCTTCCATACGGCTTTTGGCTACGCCACACGAACCTGCTGTAGGTACAATAACGGCATCGCCCGGACGCCAGTCGGCAGGTAATGCCACGCCAAATTCGTCGGCAGTTTGCAAGCCAATGATCACACGTTTCAGCTCGTCGAAGTTACGACCCAGCGAAAGTGGATAATAAATAATGGTGCGGATAATACCTTTTGGATCGATAAAGAATACTGCGCGTACGGCTTTAGTAGTACTTTCGCCCGGCTGAAGCATGCCATAGGTTTTGGCTACTTCCATTGTGATGTCCTCGATCAATGGGAATGTCACCTCTACGTTTTTCATACCTTTGTATTCAATTTTTTCTTTGATGGTTCGAAGCCATGCAATGTGACTGTATAGTCCATCTACCGAGAGACCCACAAGTTGAGTGTTGAGTGCTTCAAAATCTTTCTGCATCGAAGCAAAAGTCATAAATTCTGAAGTACAAACGGGTGTAAAGTCGGCCGGGTGGCTAAATAGAATGGTCCATTTTCCTGCATAGTCCTCGGGGAAGTTAATATCGCCCTGAGTAGTTACTGCTTTGAATGAAGGAGCTTTTTCGCCAATACGTGGCATCGAGAAGATTTTTTCAGTTGTTTCCATAATGATTTTGTTTTGTTGATAATTATTATTATATGAATGTATGTTCATTTGTCTTGTTGTTGCAAAGTAAATGGAATAATCGATATAATGCAAACAGATATTATCTATATCTATATTGAAAAAATCATCTGATAATGATTTAAGGTAATAATTATAACAAACATATTAAACATATGTTCATAAAAAATGATTAAAGTGATGATGAAATGATGTGGTAATGAGATGATGTGATGATGTGGTGATGTGATGATGAGGAGATGTGGTGATGTGGTGATGTGATGATGTGGTGATGTCGCGATGTGATGATGTGGTTGTCACAGATGTTTGATAAATGCGCGTTCTCTCCCCTTTAGGGGAGAGTCAGAGAGGGGTGGTTATTCGTCTCTCCAGCGTTTTGTAATATCTCCGAAAGCATCGATGCGACGATCGCGAAAAAATGGCCACCAGCGACGCACATTTTCAGAACGTTGCAGGTCGATGTCGATAATGATGTTTTCCTCTTTGTCATTTGATGCCTGCGCCAGAAATTCGCCCTGCGGACCAGCCACAAAACTATTTCCCCAAAACTGAATGCCGTTTGTAACGCCCGAAGGATCGGCTTCGTGACCTGTGCGGTTGCACGAAAGCACATGCAAGCCGTTGGCTACTGCATGACCACGTTGCACGGTAATCCATGCATTGAGCTGGCGGTTTTTTTCTTCGTCGGTGTCGGAACTTTCCCAGCCAATGGCAGTAGGGTAAATCAGCAATTCGGCGCCGGCCATAGCCATTAGTCGTGCTGCTTCGGGGTACCACTGATCCCAGCATACGAGTACGCCAAGTTTTCCGACCGAAGTCTGTATGGGTTCAAAACCAAGATCGCCCGGTGTGAAATAGAACTTTTCGTAATAAGCAGGATCGTCGGGAATATGCATTTTCCGGTATTTCCCGGCGATGCTTCCGTCTTTCTCGAGCACTACAGCCGTATTGTGATAAAGTCCGGCAGCGCGTTTTTCGAAGAGCGAAAGCACAATGACAACGCCCAATTCGGCAGCCAGTCGTCCGAACGATTCGGTTGATGGGCCCGGAATGGTTTCGGCCTGTTCGAACACATTGGTGTCTTCGGTCTGGCAAAAATAAAGTCCGTTGTGAAGTTCCTGCAATACAATAAGTTCAGTGCCTTCGGCTGCTGCTTTGCGTATGTTGTTTTCAAGCTTAGCCACATTTTCGCGGTGGTTAGCTGTGTTCGATTGTTGAATTAAAGCTATTTTCATGAGATTCCTCCTGACCTCCCATGGGGAGAATATATAGTTTTTTTATTTTAAAGTTATATTTTTCATGAGACTCTATTCCCCTTTAGGGGTTAGGGGTCTTGGATATTGCATGGTGACACAATGCAGCGAGCCGTGTTGTTTGATCAGGGCATTGCAGTCGATGGGTACAATTTCGTGTTTGGGAAATGCTTTTTGCATTTGAGCAATAGCAATAGCATCTTTTTCAGAATTATAAACCGGCAAAAGTACAGCTCCGTTGATAATCA
>JAGPIU010000052.1:0-5386 GCA_018054805.1 Paludibacter sp.
TTATACGACCTCCCTTTATAAAAATACCCTTTAGCAAGTTTTTCGGAGTTTCTTTTACGTTTGTAGTAATCTATAGAGAAATTAAGTACAGAATCGGGTTTGAGTGGTTGGTATGTTTTGTCGAGAGCTTCGAAAAGCAGAAGTCCGTAGTTGGCACGTTCGGCAGCGGAGAGAGATTTGTCGTAGTTTACGTTTCGGAGAATTTGCAATGCCGAATCGGGAGCAGTTTCCATTAAACGCTCGGCAGTTTTGATTTCACCGGGAAAAAACGAACATCCGGCAAAAATGAAAACACAGAATACAATTACAATACTTACCCTTGAATACATATGAGACATCTTTCTGAATAAAGAAAGTTTGTTGGTGTGCAAAAATACAAATTAATTAAAACTACGGGCATGAATTAAAAAAAATACTACATGCGTTTAGTTCCAAAAGTTGCATGTTTACATTTTTTTTGCATTTGAGCACCAAAATCAAGCCACTGCAAGTGTAAAAACACTGACGCGAACACCTGGTATAGCAGAAAGAGCTTCTACAGCTGCTTCGAGTGTAGAGCCCGTGGTAAGCACATCGTCCACCAAAAGCAGATGCGAATTATCGGGAATGCAGCCCTGTTTATACTCAAAAATCCCGGACGTATTTTTGTACCTTTCATACACCGACTTCTTTGTTTGAGTTGTATTTTCCATTACTCTGACAAGCGAGGATGTATCCACAGGCTTTTTTAGAACAGCAGAAATACCGTTAGCAATACATTCACTTTGATTATAACCTCTGAGCGCGTATTTTTTAGGATGCAATGGAATGGGAATTACAAAATCAACAGTTGTAAAATCAGCTGACTCCATTAACTCTATGGCTGCAAGTCGCCCCATCACCTCCCCTACTTCTTTGTTGTTCTTATATTTAAGTTCGTGTATAAGTTTCTGAAAAGGTGAACCTTTATGAAAGAAATAAAATGATGTAGCCCGAAATATATTGACTTTTCCCCAGAAGCGTTTTTCAACGGGATTATCGCTCTGGATATGATAATGTGTGCGCGGAATTTGCTGAATACAGGAAATACAAATCTGATTTTCCGACTTATTGAGCGGCTCGTTGCATATAATGCAAAGATTTGGATAAAAGAGGTTCAACAATTCGACAAATGGATTTTTCATAGTTTCTATTTATTAAAGTAAGGCTAAAAACTTAGGAATAAAGATCAACAACCCGGCAATTGCTGCAAAAAAAGCACTAAGTAGCACTGCGCCGGCTGCCACATCTTTGGCCTTTCGGGCAAGTTCATGTTTATCGGGCGACACCAGATCGACAACAGTTTCAATAGCAGTATTCAGCATTTCGGCAGTCATAACCACTGCAAAGCAAAGCACACACACAAGCCACTCGAAGACTGATATATTGAAAATGAGTCCGCAAACAACAACCATAAAAGCGAGAAAAATATGAATTCGCATATTTATTTCACCCAAAATCACCTCCCTGATTCCCCGCCCGGCGTACTTAAAACTATTAATACGTTTTTTCATATTGCTGTATTCTGAAATTAAACCTGATCAGACTGAATAAAATCCCTCAGCAAAAATATAAATTTAACTTGATAATCACGAGAATAATTGTAAAAAATAAGCGTCAACAACCAATAAAATGATTGTTGACGCTCGTAGTTGACTTACCAGGACTCGAACCTAGACAGGCAGATCCAGAAACTGCAGTGCTACCATTACACCATAAGTCAGTGTTTTCAATAATATGAGGCAAAAATAATCAATTTATTTTCCTCATGCAAAAAGATAAGAGAAAAAAATAGTTGACTTTAAATTTTAAAACCAACTATTTTTGAAGTGGTTGTCTCACAAAGATTCGAACTTTGACAGGCAGAACCAAAAACTGCAGTGCTACCATTACACCATGAGACAATCATAGCTGCCTTTTTTCAAAAGCGGTGCAAAGATACGATTGTTTTTCTTTTTGGCAAAGATATTGTGAGAAATTATTGAGTTTTTCAACATTTTTTTGCCTTCGCAAAGTCTAATAACCTACTGTTTGGGCTACTATAAACTGATATTTATCATTCAACCCAATTGTTTGGAGCAATTCCTTTTCCTTTGCACCGGCGCGCACCACACATTTCAGACTTTCGGAAGCACAGTACAGATACACATTTTGAGTGCTATGACCGGCATCGAGCGATGCAAGCCATAAACGCTTTTCAGCGTCAACCTTCCGGTCGCCTTCGTAGACTTTATAATCAGCAATAAATACCAGATTGAGTGGTGCTGTTTTTACAAAATCCTGCTGTCCTGCCAAATCCCGAAAATCTCCTTCCTTCACAGGTTCGAGTAAATGTTTTTCTACGTTGTACAAATATATACCATTAGCCAGCACTGCGTATGTCTGAATGGGATAAAGCGCTAATGCCGATGGAACCGTACGCTTACCATTCCCGCGGTTTTGTCCGTTGGCAGCCCAAAGAATTTCGGACAAATGTTTGAGCGAAAGGTTTTCTGCCGAAAACTGCCTGTCGGATTTACGGTTTTGCATGGCCGATAGCAAAACCACTCCTCCAAGTGTATCAGGAGCCTGTAAATGTATGGTATCGAACGCATTCAGCTCCATTGGGATTTGATTCTGAGAATGATTGTCGCAACACTGCGTGGCAGGCTTACTACAAGCCACAACTATAAACATAAAAAAGACAATTACAATACTGCTGAATTTCATACTGATATGCAATAAATTAAATTTTTATTCGCCAAATATACAACTTTTTCCATTAATTTTGCATTCAAAACCATCGTTAAGGTGAATGTAATTTCAAATTTATGGAGACATCAAATATATTATTTGCGCTGGGACTAACACTTTTTGCAGGTTTAAGTACCGGAATTGGAAGTGCAATTGCATTTTTTGCAAAAAAAACAAATACCAAATTTTTATCCACAGCACTTGGCTTTTCGGCAGGTGTAATGATTTACGTGTCGTTTACCGAGATATTTCCCGAGGCACTGCATTTGCTGGAGCAGGGAAATGCGCGATTGCCGGAATTAACGGTGGTTCTCGCTTTTTTTGCCGGAATTGCCCTGATATTTATGATTGATATGCTTATTCCTAATGCCGAAAATCCGCACGAGATGCGTTCGGTTGAAGAAATGGGCGGACACAAAGAAAAGCAACTCAAGCGAATGGGCATTATGATGGCACTTGCTATCGGCATCCACAACTTTCCCGAAGGAATGGCCACTTTTGCATCGGCCATGATTTCGCCCGAGATTGCCATTCCCATTGCTGTGGCCATTGCCATTCATAATATTCCCGAGGGAATTGCGGTGTCGGTGCCCATTTATTATGCCACGGGAAGCCGATCAAAAGCATTTTGGCTCTCGTTTACTTCGGGCATGGCTGAACCAATTGGGGGACTTGTGGGTTATTTTATACTCATGCCTTTCCTGTCGCCGTTTACATTGGGCTTGTTAATGGCTTCGGTAGCGGGAATTATGGTGTTTATTTCGGTAGATGAACTTTTGCCCGGTGCCGAAAAATATGGCGAACACCATTATTCAATTTCAGGATTTGTGGCAGGAATGGCCGTAATGGCTATCAGTCTGTTAATACTGTAATATCCATCACGGCTGAAAATTATCTGACAAACTAAAAAACACTCCTTTTATGACACCAAAACAACCGGGCACAACCCGATTTAACGATATAGATTTACGCGAAATTGTTCCTTTCATTCACTGGACATTCTTTTTTATGGCCTGGCGACTGAATGGGAAATACGATGATATTCAATCGGTTTGCGACTGCGGCTCGTGCCGCGTGGGCTGGTTGCAGAAGTTTCCGGAAAACGAACGGGCGAAAGCCGAAGAAGCCCTGAAACTTTACAAAGATGCACAGGAAATGCTTCGCCGCTTTCTCGACGAGAAGATTGTAACGCTAAATGCAATGGTGGGAATTTTTCCGGCGCATTCCGAAGATGAAGACATTGTGGTAGCGTTTGAAAATAAAAAAATCACCATTCCTACATTACGGCAGCAAATACCTGCAAGCGATGGTTTTTGTTACGCGCTGGCCGATTTTCTGAAACCTGCCGACGATTATGTGGGCGTGTTTGCAAATACTGTGGTTGGTGCTGAAGCACTGGCCGAAACCTACGAAAAGGACGACGACATGTATCATTCTATTTTGATAAAAACGCTGGCCGATCGTCTTGCCGAAGCTACTGCCGAATGGCTTCACTACAAAATTCGCACAGAAATATGGGGATATGTGCCCAACGAAGAACTGAATGTAAATGAATTTTTCAAAACTCATTATCAGGGCATTCGCCCGGCCGTGGGATATCCTTCGCTGCCCGATCAATCGGTTATTTTTACTATGAATGAACTCATCGATTTCAGTTCGTTGGGCATATCGCTTACCGAAAATGGCGCCATGTATCCCAATGCTTCAGTATCGGGATTGGTTTTCGATCATCCAAAATCGAAATACTTCAACATTGGCAAAATCGATCAGGCTCAATTCGAGGATTATTGTCGCCGCGCCGGAAAATCGCCCGAAGTACTGCGCAAATGGCTGGCTGCAAATCTCTGATTTGTCCTGTTTTGTCGCATGCGAATACTGAAAACCAACTAAAAATTAGTCTGATTTTTCGTATCTTTGCAAACAATTTACAATTATGCGGTTTTTCCTATAAAATGGTAAATTGTAAATGATTAAATTGTAAATATAAAAAGATGCGCATCGACATTATCTCTGCCGTTCCCGAATTACTCGATAGTCCACTGAACCACTCTATTGTGAAACGTGCCCGCGACAAAGGTCTCGTAGAACTTTATGTGCATAACCTGCGCGAATACAGCACCAACAAACATCGCCGCGTGGACGATTATGCCTTTGGTTTCAGTGCCGGAATGGTATTGCAAATTGAACCTATCGACAGTATTATTACAAAACTGAAAAGTGAACGAAACTACGACGAAGTAATTTACACTTCGCCCGATGGAGAACAGTTTAATCAGAAAATGGCCAACCGCATGTCGATGTACGAAAATCTGATTATCCTTTGCGGGCATTACAAAGGCATCGACCATCGCATACGCGAGCATCTCATTACCAAAGAAATAACCATTGGCGATTTTGTACTCACAGGCGGCGAACTTCCGGCTGCCATCATGACCGATGCTATTGTCAGACTTATTCCCGGCGCTATTGGCGACGAACAATCGGCGCTGTCGGATTCGTTTCAGGATAATCTGCTGGCGCCTCCCGTTTACACGCGTCCGGCAGAATATAAAGGGTGGCGCGTTCCCGATATTTTGCTTTCGGGCCACCAGGCCAAAGTTGACGAATGGAATCACCAACAGGCAGTGGAGCGAAC
>JAGPIU010000052.1:5486-6778 GCA_018054805.1 Paludibacter sp.
GCAGCTCGTGCAGGTGGGAAAATTGCCGGCGACGCACGAAAACAACTTGAATTAAAATCAGGTAAAAGTGTGGTAACAGGCGATAACTTTTTGCCCGAAAACATAAAGAAAGAACTAAAAAATAATAATGACTAAGCAAATAATATTAGCTTATCTTTTTATAATCAGCGCAATAAGTGCCACATTTTTCATATACGATAAATATGCTGCAAAAAAAGGTAAAACACGCATTTCAGAAAAATTTCTGCACTTTTGTGAAATGGCAGGAGGCGTATTTATCAATATGTTGCTAATGTATTTTATCAGACATAAAAACAGAAAATTCAGCTATTACAGTATTGCATGGGTTATTTTAATTGGCTGGATAACAATTATTTATTTTGGAATAAAACATCAAATAATATGACAAAAATTAAAGCAGGCGTCATTGGTGGCGCAGGATACACTGCCGGAGAATTACTCCGCATTCTGGTAAATCATCCGAACGTAGAAATTGTATTCGTAAACAGCAGCAGCAATGCAGGAAACCCTGTTGTCGATGTGCACAGCGGACTTGTAGGTGAGACCGATTTGATTTTCACCTCCGAACTTCCTTTTGAAAAGGCAGATGTGCTTTTTCTTTGCTCGGCGCATGGCGATAGCAAAAAGTTTATGGACGAAAACAATGTGCCCGACAGCCTGAAAATTGTTGATTTGTCAACCGATTATCGTCAGAAACGCGACGACCACGACTTTGTATATGGTTTGCCCGAAATGAACCGCAACGAAATAAGCAAAGCACAACGCATTGCAAACCCCGGTTGCTTTGCCACAGCCATTCAGCTGGCTCTTTTACCACTGGCTGCTGCCGGAATAATTACCGACGAAGTACATGTAAATGCCATTACCGGATCGACAGGAGCCGGCGTAAAACCTTCGTCAACATCGCACTTCAGTTGGCGAAACAACAATATATCGATTTACAAAGCTTTTGGACATCAGCATTTACAGGAAATCGGACAGTCGATGCGTCAGCTACAGGCCGGTTTCGACAAGGACATTAATTTCATTCCCGTACGTGGAAATTTTGCCCGCGGAATTTATGCTACTACTTATCTCAATACCGATTTGAGCATTGACGAAGCCCGCGAAATTTTCAAAAACTATTACAGCCATGCAGCCTTTACTTTTGTGGTGGATAAAAATCCGGACATGAAACAGGTGGTAAATACCAACAAAGCCATTGTATATCTCGAGAAACATGGAAACAAACTACTTATTGTATCGATGATAGACAATTTACTGAAAGGTGC
>JAGPIU010000053.1:0-1463 GCA_018054805.1 Paludibacter sp.
TTGCCAAGGATTATGTGATGAATGCCACCAAACGCGGCGACATTATTGCACTTCGCTCAGCCGGCGCTTATGGCGAAATCATGGCTTCGCAATATAACCTCCGCAAACTTCCCAAAGCATATACTTCGGACGAGCTTCTTATCAAGTAAGTATGAAGGTAAGAGGTAAGAAAGTAAGAAAGTAAGAAAGTAAGAAATTAAGAAGCAAGTGGCTGAGTAGTCGCTTGCTTTTTTTATCGAATTAAGACCAAAGACCAAAGACCAAAGACAAAAGAAAAAGACAACTTAAAACACGGAGACACTAAGACTCGGAGAATTGAGAATGTAGAATTGAGAATGTAGAATGAAGAACACTAAATTAATTGAGAATCACTTCCGAAGACTTTTAAAACACGGAGACACAAAGACTCGGAGAATTGAGAATGTAGAATTGAGAATGTAGAATGAAGAATACTAAGTTAATTGAGAATCACTTCCGAAGACTTTTAAAACACGGAGACACAAAGACTCGGAGAATTGAGAATGTAGAATTGAGAATGTAGAATGAAGAACACTAAGTTAAGTTAATTGAGAATCACTTCGGGGACCGACAATCTTCAAATTTCAAATTTCAAATCTTCAAATTGAAACCTGAAACCCTGAAACCCTGAAACTCCAAACTCAGAACTTCTTCTTCGTCCTCACTTTCAGTCCATCAGGCACAATTTTAATTTTAATTTCGCGCCCTTCCTCATAAGGTTCGCCATCGTAGTGGAAAGGGCCGGGCTCGTCACGCCACAGAGTGATTTCACGGGTACGGAGTGTAGTCATAAACAAATCGTTGTCGATTGTTTTAGTAAATAGCTGTAGTGCCAGTGTGGGAATGGCTATCACAGGGAAATTACTCATTATGGAAATATCCAGCATACCATCCTGCACGCTGGCCTGTGGTGCAATGTAGGCATTGTTTCCCCATTGCGAAGCATTGGCAAAAGTCAGTACAAAAGCTTTTGTCTTCAGATCGATGCCTTCGCCTGTGAGGTGGTAGTTGAGCGATTTGTAACTGAAATAGCCGGTAATAATTTTTTCGAGATAAGCCATAATGCCGCGTCGCTGCCCTTTGGCAAACTCCGTGCTCACATAAGCATCAAATCCCGTTCCGCAGGTACAGAAAAACGGCTGATCGTTTACAACTCCATAATCCATGAGAATTGTTTCCGAATTGTTCAGCACTTCCACAGCGCTGTGTATATTCATTGGGATGCCCAAATGTCGCGCCAGGCCGTTACCCGAGCCTGCGGGGATAATGCCCAGAGCCGTGTTAGTATGACGTAGTTCGCGGGCAATTTCGTTGACCGTGCCATCGCCGCCCACTGCCACCACTATGTCGAAACCGCGCGCTACAAAGCCTCGTGCCAGTTCGCTTCCATGCCCTTTTCGTTCGGTAAACACAATTTCCGCATCGAATATCTCCTCATCGAGCGT
>JAGPIU010000053.1:1563-6759 GCA_018054805.1 Paludibacter sp.
TATGTGAATTGCAGTTATCTTTGGACTACGGCCTGCGAAATTACAAATAATCCGTCGTATAATGCTTAAAATTTTACGTCCCTGTAACACTTTATTGTTTTAGTTTGTTGTATATTTGTAAATTCTAATCAATTTCAATCCTATCCTGCCCTTATCCGACAGAATAATTTCAAAATTTATCCTTATGGCAAAAAAACGTAAAACGCCCAAAACAGGAGGAAGTACAAAAGTACGCAAGTCCGAACTCGTGAGAAATATTATTAATATATTTAACGAGAATCCCGAAAAAACATTCAACTACAAACAAATATCTACTTTGCTTGATGTGAAGTCAGAATCGCAACGCATTTTTGTAAATCAATTGCTTTACGAACTGCTCGAAGAGGATTTTCTGGTCGAAATATCACGTGGGAAATTCAAAGTAAACTCACGAACCGGCTATGTGACAGGTACTATCGATCGTCAGGGAGTGAAAACGTATATGATTCCCGACGATGAAGGTGAACCGGTGTTTATACCCGAGCGCAAAACAAATCATGCTTTGCTGGGCGATAAGGTAAAGGTGTTTTTGTATGCCCGTCGTCGCGGACAGGGTCCTGAAGGCGAAGTGATTGAAGTGATGAAACGTGCCAAGGATACTTTTGTGGGAATTCTCGAAGTGTCGGAAAACTTTGCCTTTATGATTTCAGACAACCGCGTACTCACCAACGATGTGTTTATTCCGAAGTCGAAGCTTAATGGCGCCAAAAACAAGCAAAAAGTGGTGGTGAAGCTGCTCGAATGGGAGCCTAATCTCAAAAATCCTGTAGGTGAAGTAATTGATGTGCTGGGCGATAAAGGCGACAATAATACCGAAATGCATGCCATTCTCGCTGAGTTTGGTCTGCCTTACAAATATCCTGCTGATGTGGAAGCAGCTGCCGAAAAAATGGATGACGGCATTACGCCCGAAGAAGTGGCGCGACGCATCGACTTGCGTGGTGTGCCGACCTTTACCATTGATCCGCGCGATGCCAAGGATTTCGACGATGCACTATCATTGCGCAAACTGGAAAACGGCCTTTGGGAAGTAGGTGTGCACATTGCCGATGTGACGCATTATGTGCGTCCGGGCAGCATTATCGAGCGTGAAGCGCAGGAACGTGCTACTTCGGTGTATCTGGTCGATCGTACCATTCCTATGCTGCCCGAGCATTTGTCAAATGGCATTTGCTCGCTCCGTCCCGACGAGGATAAGCTGACTTACTCTGTGCTTTTTCAAATGAATGATAAAGCCGAAGTGAAACATTACGAAATAGCCAAAACTGTAACCCGCAGTGTGCGTCGCTTTACATACGAGGAAGCGCAAACACTGATTGAAACCGGCGAAGGCGATTATCGCGATGAAGTGCTTGAACTCGACCGATTGGCCAAAATGCTGCGGGCTAAACGCTTTGCTTCCGGTGCCATTGCATTCGACAGGGTAGAGGTGCGCTTTGATATTGACGAACAGGGCAAACCTGTTTCGGTTTTCTTCAAAGAGCAAAAGGACGCCAATAAATTGATTGAAGAGTTTATGCTTCTGGCCAACAAAACAACTGCACAGCATATTGGAAAGCCGGGCAGGGGACAAAAAGCCAAGACTTTTGTATATCGTATTCACGATGTGCCTAATCCCGAAAAATTGCAGAATTTCTCTGTATTTATAAAGCGTTTTGGATATAATCTGAAAACTTCAGGCAAAAGCGCTGCGGTTTCGTCGGCCATCAATCATTTGCTCGACGAAGTGCAGGGACGCAAAGAACAGAATCTGATCGAAACACTGGCCATTCGTTCTATGGCCAAGGCAGCTTACTCAACCGATAATATTGGTCACTATGGATTGTCGTTCGACTTTTACACCCATTTCACTTCGCCCATACGTCGTTATCCCGATATGATGGTGCATCGCCTGCTCGAACGTTACAATACGGGTGGTCGCAGCGTAAATCAGCAGGAATACGAAGATCTGTGCCGTCATAGCTCCGATATGGAACAATTGGCTGCTAATGCCGAACGTGCGTCTATCAAATACAAGCAGGTTGAATTTATGGGCGCACATTTGGGGCAGGTATTCGATGGTGTTATTTCGGGTGTTACCGAATGGGGCGTGTATGTGGAGCTTGTCGAAAATAAATGTGAAGGTATGATACCTATTCGTGAGCTCGACGACGACTATTATACCTTCGACGATAAAAATTATTGTCTGGTGGGACGACGCTACCATAAAAAATATCAGCTCGGCGACGAGCTTACAGTGCGTGTTGCAAAGGCTAATCTCGACAAAAAACAGCTCGACTTTGTGCTTGCCTGACATATCAGGGCTGCAACTGAAAATTATTTTTGACTATAAATGTATGATAATCTATGTTTTGAGGTTTTTATCGCATTTTAGTCTGAAAATTTTATCCAAATCTCTTGTCAGATTTCAAAATTAGCCCTATCTTTGCACTCGCAAAAGAGAAATGGCTACGTAGCTCAACTGTATAGAGCATCTGACTACGGATCAGAAGGTTATAGGTTAGAATCCTATCGTGGTCACTTATTAGAATAGTAAAGCGCTGAAATCCAAAAGGTTTCAGCGCTTTTTTTGTATGTAAAATGAAAAAGTCACCATTTCCGTCCCGTTTTAATTTTACTTACGTTCCATACAAATGCTTCTGAAACCCTACAAACGCTGATTGAACCAATTTCAAATCACCGAACGTATTTAGGGCATCGGGGATTGTGCCGTATTTGAATTTCAAAAGTTCGGGCAGATTGTCAATTGCCAATTCGTTTGTTCCCAATTCTATGTATTTGGCAAGTACGAAATTGATAAATTCTTTTTGCGCTTCGTTCAATCCGATATAAAGGTGCTTTTCGGCTGTTTCAACCCTTGTTTTCCGTTCTATCGGGTCTTTGGCATAGGCAATGTATTCCAATACGTCAAACAAATCGCTTTTTTCCGCATTTATTAGCTTCTGAACCTGATTTAATGTGTCCTGGTCGTATCCAACATCTGCCATTTTGCCTAATAATACTTTCCGGGTAAAAGGGTCTGACCATGTTTTACGCAATTCGTCTTCGTTTTGAAAGAAATCGGGCAACTGACCGAATAGTTTTTCAAGAAATGCCTGCGCAGTGATTGGCTTGCCATCAGCATCCCAAAACATGTTTGAAGTCATGTGCTGGATTTGGCGAACCCGACCATCTGAAAGCGTAATCTTTAATTTGCGCTTCCTGGGACAAGTACAGGGTAAATTACCACAAACAGGACATGGGTCAGTTTGCTTTGGGCATACACATGGAATCTTTCCACATATTTGGCATGGTTCGGGTGGAACTTCTTCGCACACACAAGGGTTTTGACCACATACCGGGCAATCGTATGGAGGCGGTGGTACAACAGGCTTGCAGGTGCATGGGTCGTTTCCACATTTACTGCATACAGGCTCGCCATCCCATGTCGGGTCTGCGAAATTTTTGTAGGCTTCTACAAAGTCGTAAATTGTAAAATAATACTTCCCATCGAAACAACGTGTGCCACGTCCTATGATTTGTTTGAACTCAATCATGGACTTTACAGGTCGCATAAGCACAATATTGCGCACATTCAAAGCATCTACACCCGTGCTTAACTTTTGTGAAGTAGTAAGAATAGTTGGTATCTTCTTTTCATTATCCTGAAAATCCCGCAGATAAGTTTCGCCCTGTTCGCCATCATTGGCAGCAACACGGACACAATAAAGCGGATTTTTCTCTTTTTTGTATTGATTGATTAAATCTCTTACAGCAGCTGCATGGGCTTGTGTATAGCAGAAGACCAACGACTTTTCATTGGGGCTAATACTACTAATGAATTGCTTTACCCTATCTTCATCTCTTTGCTTAATTTCAATTTTACCGCCATAGAAATCACCTTCGACATAGGTTTTCCCTTTTACCAATCTTTGTATTTCTTCTTCTTCACCGTCAATAATTGTATCACCCGGATCATACACATAATCGTCCAGTGTGCTTTTAATTACAATATGTCGGAAGGGTGTCAGAAAACCATCGTTGATACCTTGTTTCAGCGAATACTCATATACCGGTTTGCCGAAGTAATTGTATGTATCGGCGTTGAAATCTCTTCTGGGTGTGGCCGTCAAGCCTAATTGAACGGCAGGTGAAAAGTATTCCATTATTCTGCGCCACCTGCCTTCGTCATTAGCACCACCCCTATGACATTCGTCAATGATAATAAAATCAAAGAAATCCGGGGAATACTGACCAAAATGCGGCTCTGTATCGCCGCTATCAAATGTTTGGAATATGGTAAAGAATACGCTTCCATTTTTGGGGACAACACCGCCTTTTTGCTTGATACTTTTTGGCTTTATTCTGACTAACGAATTTTCATCAATCTTGGCGAAACCACCAAATCCGTTGAAAGCCTGATTGGCAAGTATATTTCTGTCAGCCAGAAAAAGTATGCGGGGACGCAGTGTGTTATTATGAATGTTCCAACGGGTCTGATACAATTTCCAGGCTATTTGAAAAGCCAACATCGTTTTACCAGTTCCCGTAGCAAGTGTAAGTAAAATACGCTTTTTTTCATCGGCTATGGCTTCTAAAACCCTATTTACGGCAATCTCCTGATAATACCTTAATTGCTTACCTTCATCAAAATAGAAAGGTTCAGCATAAAACTTGTCCCGCCACTGATTCACTTCACCGAAAGTGCGTTGCCACAATTCGTCAGGACTTGGGAAAGCAACCACTATACCTTCCTGACCCGTCAGCATATCTATTTCATAGATTTCATCCCCATTCGTAGCATAGGTATAGCGGATTTGAAGCATCTGGGCATACAACTTGGCTTGCATAACACCTTCTCCCACCGATAATTCATCGCTTTTGGCTTCTACCACTGCCAATTTTACACCTTTGTAGCTTAGCAGATAATCGGCTTTCAGTGGTTTGGGCTTTGCCGAAGCACTTATCTTTCCCCTGGATATGGTAAATTCGGTAATGATCCGGCTATCATCTACCACATGCCAACCTGCCACTTTTAGTTGTGGGTCGATTTTATCTAATCGGGTTTGAGATTCGTTCATAGGATTAAAAGCCCCCTATATCCCCGAAGGGGGACTTGTTTTTAAATTAGTATTTATATTTATCATTTATCAGATAAGAAATTGATTTTATCAAATA
>JAGPIU010000054.1 GCA_018054805.1 Paludibacter sp.
AGTCGGGCTGCTTCTTCGAACAGTGCATCGCGTTTGCTCATATCCACAGAACTCATGTCAATGCCTTCGCCTTCGTTGCCTATGTATTCCGGCAAATAGAATGCGGTTGGGTAACTTTGTTGTCCGCTGATATGATGAACTACATTTTCAACCTCAGGAGTGTCCACAAAGGCGCACTGTACACGAACAAGATCGCTTCCCTGCGAGAAGAGCATATCGCCGCGACCCACAAGCTGATTGGCTCCGGGTGCATCGAGAATGGTGCGTGAGTCAATCATCGACGACACGCGGAATGCCACGCGTGCAGGGAAGTTTGCTTTAATTACACCGGTAATAATGTTTACCGAAGGACGCTGAGTAGCAATAATCATGTGAATTCCCACTGCGCGTGCAAGCTGAGCAATACGTGCAATAGGCATTTCCACTTCTTTTCCGGCAGTCATTATCAGGTCGCCAAACTCATCCACAATTACCACAATGTAAGGCAGGAAGCGGTGACCTTTCTCAGGATTGAGATTTCGGTTGACGAATTTTTCGTTGTACTCTTTTATGTTGCGGACATGTGCTTTTTTAAGCAAATCGTAGCGGTCGTCCATTTCTTTACAAAGCGAGTTTAATGTTTCCACTACTTTGCTGGTATCGGTGATAATGGCATCTTCACCATCGGGCAATTTTGCCAAGAAATGTTTTTCAATATCGCCGTATATATTAAACTCTACTTTTTTCGGATCGACAAGTACAAGCTTCAGTTGCGAAGGATGTTTTTTGTAAAGCAGCGAAGTAATAATGGCATTTAAACCTACCGATTTTCCCTGACCTGTTGCACCGGCTACAAGTAAGTGCGGCATTTTAGCCAGATCGACCATGAATATTTCATTGGTAATGGTGCGCCCGAAAGCTACAGGAAGTTCAAATTTTGATTCCTGAAATTTTTTAGAAGCAATGACCGAATGCATCGAAACTACCTGTGGGTCGGCATTTGGAACCTCAATACCAATGGTCCCTTTGCCCGGAATTGGCGCAATGATACGAATTCCCGTAGCTGCCAGACTGAGCATGATGTCATACTCCAGATTACGGATTTTTGAAATACGTACCCCCGCTTTCGGTACAATTTCGTAAAGTGTAATGGTTGGCCCAACTGTCGCTTTAATGGTGTCAATTTCGATTCCGTAATTTTGCAATGTGGTGATAATGCGGTTTTTATTCGCATTTTGCTCTATCATATCAATTTGCGTATCATTGTCGGTGCCATAAATTTTGAGCAAATCGAGTGTGGGAGGCGCATAATGTGTCAGGTCAAGTGTCGGATCATATTTTCCCAGCTTAGCCACGTTGTAGAACGGGTCGTCGTTTTCTTCACTCTTTGTATCGACAATATCAACGGCTTTATTATCGTCGGTTTCCAACGGCTTTTCAATTTCAAAAGTTACATTTTCATGTTCGTTGGGTAGCACATCTATATCCGTTTCATTGTCGTCGTCCTCTTCTTCGGGCATGTCTTCAGGTTCAATGATGATACTTTCTTCTGCGTCATTGGCTTTTACCACCCAGTCTTCAGGAATAATTTCGGTACCCACGGCTACTGTTGGCTCGCTTTCGTCCTCATTTTCAAAGTCATTTAAAATGCTGTTTGCTTCATTCTTATTTTTCTTTGAGAAAACTCTTTTCAAAAACGGGATGGTCGCTTTTGAACTAATGATGCTGTAAATAAGAAGTACGGCCGAAAGTATCATGATGGTTCCCGGAAAGCCCACATACGACACTATATAGTTGCTTACCATTTCGCCATGGTGGCCGCCCGGTGCAAAGAAAAGATAATCTTTTACATATGGATTCAAGGCAAAACCCAGCGTTACTGATAGCCATATCAGCCAGAAAGAAGCATGGAAAAAACTCTTCCAGAGAGGCGATGTTTTTACTTTCAAAAGTCGGAGGCCGGTCATTATTCCGAAATACAAAATGGCGAACGATGAAACACCAAACCAATGGTGCATAAAGTTTTCAGCAATTACAGCACCTGTAACCGATGTCCAGTTGTGAATTTCGTAACGCATCTGGCGCAGTTCGCTCATGGGTAAGTCGAGCTTGCTTTGGTCGGCTGCTCCTGTGAAGAAGTACGAAATAAATGCCATAGCCACATACAACACGCCAAGAAGCATGAGTATTCCCGCTACAAATCGGGTGCGCTCGTCGAATACAAATTCTTTGATGGCTGCAAAAAAGCCTTTTTCATCGCCGGTGGAGGTGCCTGTGTTCTTTTTAGGCTCCTTTTTAATGTCCTTTTTTACTTCGGCTTTGCTTTCGGTTTTATTTTCGTTTATTCTGTTGGGTTTAACGGGTTTTCGTGGTGCCATGTTGTATATCGAACTGTATATAAGTTGCTTAAATTTTAATTTATTTTCTTTACAAAAGTAACAAAAAAATCGACGGCGAAAATCCGGCTTTTCATCGAAATGATGATTTTTTGCGAATTATCTTCGTCCGTACACTCTTTTTCTTCTGCGATGATAGATAAGTCCCGCAATGAGTACCAGAGCCACAGGTAAAACTACGTTTGTAATTTGCCAGAAAAGAGTTTGCTCATTGATAATATTTTTATTCAGCAGTCTTAGCCGGAGAGTGCGCGAGCGAAGTTCGAGCCAGCCTTCTTCATCGGTAAGATAAAGTACAGCATTTCTGATAAAGTCAGGATTCCCGAATTGGCGGTTCATATAACGGTCGAAGCCGGCCGGAAGTGTAGTGCTGTCGGAGGCAATGCCATTTGTTTCGTTGCGGATAATATCGCCATCGGCCACAAAAATCTGACGGGTAGCCACACTTTTTTGTAATGTGGGTCCTGCGTTCTTTAGATTCGGAGGAGTCATTCGGTTGGCAAAGTTCGATTGAAATTCACCTTCCGAAAGCATTGCCACAGGTACATAGGCTGCATTGAAATAATTTTTATCATTCGGGTCGGGCGTTTCGCTCATAACAATGGTTGCCGGTGTGTTTACAACGTGAGTGTTGTCGGAACTTGCCAAAAGCAAGTGATTTTTGATGTTTTCGTTTTCGCCCACAGGTTCGAGCGCCGAGGCAAAAGCTGCTTTCACTTCGGTAATGTTACGTGTAATCGGGTGCTGATACGAAGCAAGTAAAAGTGGCGCATAGTAAAACGGCGCAGGTTCAAACTGAGGTTCGGCGCCCTGTGGAGCAATATTCACCGGAACCTGAACGGACTGAATGTCCTGCAAAAGAACTGGTGCAAGTCGCACTCCGTATTTGAAAAGCTGATCGGACAGGTTCAGATCGAGTTCTATGGCGGGTGAGATACCTGTAGTTGAAAGATTTTCGGCAGCCAGTTTTACGCCGTCGATCAACCAAAGTACACGTCCGCCACGCATAATGTATTGATCGAGAATGTATTTGTCCGACTCGCTGAATGCCTGTGAAGGATGTGCAATAATCACAGCCCTGTAACCGTCGAGCACAGTGGCATCGTCGGCTAGCACGCCTCTGTCGATTTGAAAATAGCGGCTCAGAATTTTGCTGACGCTGTAAGTTTCGGCTTCGTTCAGCTCGCCATGACCTTCGAGAAATGCAATTCGGGTGACTTCGTTGTTTATCACGCGACGTATGCCATCAGTAATTTCAAATTCAAGATTTTCAATTGAAATATTCAGGTTCTCTTCTCCCGAATTTCCTCTGATATTTTTCAGCAGATTTACAAAAACTGTTTTTTCGCCAGAAACAATTTTTATCCAGGGAAACACAATCTTTTGAATGGCTTTACCTTCTTTATCGCGTTCGTAAATAGCTGTGGGAGTCATTCCGAGTGATTCCAGTTCGGCATAGCGTTTCTGGCGTTCGGTTTCATTGTCGGCTTTCGACGGATTTTCGAAGCTTACTTCAATGTTTTTATCAGCATATACCGACATTTCTTCGAGCATGTCGCGGGTCGATGTTTTAAGTCGCTGAAAGCCGGGGTTCAAATCTCCATCGAGATAAACAGTAATGCTGATTGTTTTTTCGGCACTTTTCAACAATCTTTTTGTCTGATCGGAAATACTGTAGCGCTTGTCGGAGCTTAAATCGATACGAAATATGGCTGTAAAGCACAAAGAGAACAAAATCGCTGCTATAAGTATCGCAATCAGTTGGTCTGAATATTTTTTTATCATAAATCTAAGAAATATCATTGAAAATAAAACTATGGAATAGAAGCTGCCTTTATTACAAAAAAGTTGTTGCTGTCGTCCAAAAGTCTGTAAAACCCGCAGTTACCCCACGAAGCCGGACGGTCGGCTATTTCCATATCCTCGCCGGTGTCGTTTGCAATGTGATTTCCGATAAGTTGATGCCAGTTCCGGATGCGGGCTTTGCTTTTGTTGACGTAAAACAAATCGTTGTCAGGATGAATCATATTTCTGAGAAATTGCAAATAAAAGTTTTTGTACTTTTCAATAGCCAGAATTTTTCTAACCAAAGGATGCGATTTCGATCCCCAGTTCAGTACATCCTGCCTTCCTGCATCGTTCATTATCAGTGAAGTACCAAGTGTATTGTCGTAATCGTAGGGGATGAAGAAAAATTTGCCTTCGCTGTTGAAGTAGAAATAAAAGTTGTTTTTGTTATTCCAATAGTCGTCCCACATGCCACAAAGTACATTTACAGCATAGGTTTTCAGAAAAAGTTCCACATCCATTACCGAAACCAACCATTGTTCAAACTCAATTCCGGTTTTGCTGTTGAATTTTGTGATAAAGTCGGCCAATTGCGCTTTAGCAAGTTGAATATCGGTTTCTCTGGTTTTCAAATCGTACACCGGAGTGTAGGTGTCGGTGAGCGTTACGTTTTCGAGTCCCATTCTGTTTTTGTCGGCCGAAACAAAATCGGCTCCCCAGTTAGCTTTCCACAGAAAACCCTGATCGTCGCCAAACTGCGTTTTTCTGTTTTCCAGATAGTCCTTGCTGACGGGTTCAACCATGAGATAAACACCATAATATGCCGACACACTGCCTACTGTGAGATTCAGTTTAGCGTACGAAGCCTGAGGTGCTGTCCACACACCTGCGCGTTCGAAAAGATCGTAGCAGTACATTTCGCGGACATACATTGCATCGTCTTTGTGCCATTTCAGGTTTATTCTTTCCTGTCCGGCAATTTTCCTGCCTTTTACGTATTTATTGAACTTCGCGCTGAAACTTACATGTTTCCAGTCGGGCGCTTCGGGATTGTGGGCTTCGCCTATAACTCCTTCGGGACGGCGGCGGCTTGTGTTTCCGCGGAGTCGCAAGCCTGTGCTGTCGGCTTTGAAGTTGTATTTTCCTTTTTTGAAAGAGAAATCGGTGACAATATATTCTTCATTGTCCTTGTTCATGTCAAACCACGTAAGCAGTTTATTCCATTCTTCGACAGTGGTTTTTATCTGAATTTCAGGAAGTGCTTTGTCGTCGTATACAAAATTCAAACTTGTTTGCAATGCCGCTGAGTCGCTCTTGTCCGGATCAATGTCGATAACGCTTTCAGGATCGCAACTCCATAAAAGGCTTAAACAGAAAGAGATGATCAGTAAACCTGATGTTCTCAGGTTTTTTGCAGTGATTATTTTATTATTGTGTAATAGCATTAAGGGGAATCAGTTTTTTATTTTTGATAAGCAATTAAAAACCGATAATTAACGGCTTTCGTACTTTTTTACTTAGTGCAAAGATAATCAATTTACACAGAAAGGAGTGAGGTGTCGGCTACAATTCGTAACTGAAGATAGCCGGTATTTTTTACGGCTAAAAAAACCTTATTTATGTTTTCAGCTCCCAAAATTGAGTTTAACGGGTGAATTAATTTTCTTATCTTTGCGATTCGGTAAAAATACGGACGTGCTGAAATGTAAGGTTTTTGTTTTTCAGAGTGTTAACTGCTGATTTGTGCAAAACGCCTATCCTGCTGTCTTGTATTATTATTAATTAACCGTAAGGATTATTTTCAATCAAAAGATAAAAAATTATTATTCTCAATATTTTATGGGAAAAATTATTTCACTGGCTAATCAGAAGGGAGGGGTGGGAAAAACCACCACAGCTATTAATCTGGCTGCTTCATTGGCGTCGCTTGGCAAAAAGGTTTTGTTGGTCGATGCCGACCCACAGGCCAATGCATCTTCGGGTCTGGGTATCGATATCCGCACACTCGAATTTACAATTTACGAATGTTTGATTGATGGAGTGCCGCCACGACAGGCTATTCACCCATGCGAAGTGGAAAACCTTTTTGTGTTGCCGTCGCACATCGACCTTGTAGGTGCGGAAATTGAAATGCTGAGCAACGATGAACGCGAACAGGTAATGAAAAAACTGCTTGTTCAGTTGAAGGACGATTACGATTATATTCTGATTGACTGCTCGCCTTCGTTAGGACTAATTACTGTGAATGCGCTTACAGCCTCCGATTCGGTGATTATTCCTGTGCAGTGCGAGTATTTTGCACTCGAAGGAATCAGTAAGTTGCTTAATACCATTAAAATAATAAAAAGTAAGCTGAATCCACGTCTCGAAATTGAAGGTTTCCTGCTGACAATGTTCGACAATCGTCTGCGCCTGGCCAATCAGGTGTATGCCGAAGTGAAAAAACATTTCGCGGGCATGGTTTTCGAATCGGTAATTAACCGTAATGTTCGACTCAGCGAAGCTCCGAGTCACGGAAAACCTGTGTTGCTTTACGATCCGGAGTCGAAAGGTTCAGGCAACTACATGGAACTTGCACA
>JAGPIU010000055.1 GCA_018054805.1 Paludibacter sp.
ACTGATTTCTGATTTTTATCGAACAATTCAAGATCAACCTGTACTTTTCCTTTCAGCTTTAAATCCACAGTAAGTGTGGCGTTGCGATAGTTGGCATCCAGGTCGGGCGTAATGCGGATATCTTCAATACGTTTTGTTTCACGAGCATACAGGTAGCAATCGCGACCTACACCCGAGAGACGCCAGAAATCCTGATCCTCGAGATAAGTACCATCGCTCCAGCGGAATACCTGAAAAGCAATAAGGTTTTTACCCGGTTTCACGTAGCGGGTAATATCGAATTCAGCTTCAATTTTGCTGTCCTCGCTGTAACCCACATACTTGCCATTCACCCAAAGGTAAATATTCGAAGTCACTGAGCCGAAATGTGCAATAATATCTTTTCCTTTCCAGTTGGCAGGAACTACAATTTCGCGACGATACGAACCTACGTTGTTGTTTTCGGTAGGAAATGCAGGCGGGTTGCTATTAAACTGATTACGCCATGGATAACCCACATTTACGTAAATGGGATGTCCGTAACCGTTAAGTTCCCAAACACCGGGCACAGGCATATCCACCCAACCTTTATCGTTGAATGATGTGTTGAAAAAATCGGTAGGGCGACGATCGGCATCTTTCACCCAGTTGAATTTCCAGAGACCGTTAAGCGACAGAAAATTAGCTGAAGCTTCTTTGTTAGCAGCCGCAGCCAGTGATTCGTTTTCGTAAGCAAAATAATTGGTGTGCATCGGGAACCGATTCACGGCGTTAACCTTCGGATTCTGCCATTCGTTGGACTGTCCGAAACCCAGCATTGGTGCTGCAAGCAGTAGAAATGCAATTTTTAACTTCATGTGTAAATGATTAATTGTTATGGTTGTGTATATGATTTACTTAATTCAACAGCCTTGTCTTATGAAAAAGAATAGAGCTTTTGCATTTAAAAATCAAGCTACAAATTTATAAAATAAATTATTAATCAACGCACATTCTATTTGCATTACACCATTTTGGTTGAATTTTAAACCTCTTAGGTCAGCCTTCAAAAACAACAAACAGCATGAGACAAAAACTTCATTCAAAAAAATGACGCACTAAACGACAGATACGTCAGGCGGCTTGTGGCATATTATTTCAATTACCTTAGCTTTTTTGGGCAGGGTTGTATGGTTTATCAGTATTATTGTTGAATTAGACTACTCAAACAACATATATCAACTTAACGAATCTAAAATCAAAGCACAATATTATACACAGCTTTGGTAAGTACAGGTTCACTTTGGTCGATATCCAACAACTCAGTAAAGCCATTGTAAGTCCGACCCACTTTTACATCAAGCTTTTCGAAGTAGAACACATCGTTTTCCTGTTTTTTGAGTTTTAAAAGCACTTGTCCTGTTTCGGTTTTCATGACTGCCTCTGAAGGTATGGCCATGACCGAATCCTGACCAACAACAATATCGCAGGCTAAAAATTCGTTAGCCATAAGTCCCGGTTGTTTACTATTTAATGCGGCAAAGCATTCCACTGTCTTCGTTTGCTCATCCACAGCCACTCCAACCGATTGAATAATCGCTAAATGAACAGAGTCCGGATTGCCGTTTGCCACACGTACCGTTTGTCCTGTTTTAAGTTTCGGTATGTCGGAAGCAAACACCGATAGTCGTAGCTGCAACATTTGCGGATTGACAATTTCAATCAGCTCGGTTTGTGGATCGACAAATGCAGCCACTGAAGTATTCAGTTGAGTAATCTGCCCGTTGATAGGCGAACGTAGTTTGTAAGTGGAGTAAAAACGCCCCGCCTCGATTTCGGACACAGAAAAGCCTGCCGTTTCCACTTTCAGTTTTAAAGCCTGATAACGTGCCATAGCAATGCGATACTCACTTTCGGAAACCGTAAATTCCTTTTCGGAAACAACTTTCTCGTCGAAAAGCACTTTTACTCTTTCGTATTCGTTTTTCATTCGTCTATAGGCTGCCGACGATTCGACATAATCCTTTTGTAAATCATATACTTCGTTGCCCGACAGTTCGAGCAAAACCTGATTTTTCGACACATACTCTCCGCTACGGCAATGAATATTTTTCACTGTACCCGACACTGCGGTATGAATCTTTGCCATGCCGTTGGGCGTAGCCACTACTGTAGCATTTGCATTTACAGTATATTCAAACAGCATTTTTTGTGGAAAGCCTGTCTGCATGCCATCATTTACAAACTGTTCTTTAGAAATTTCTATCCATTCGGACACCGTTTCAACTGTTTGAGGTTTTTGTGTACAAGAGGCCACAATTGCCATTGCGACAACTAATCCAATTATATATATGTAAGTTCTCATTTATCAATAATTTTAAAGTGATTTTTGAACTGGAAAAAAATGTTAGGCGTTTGTGAATGATATTTTACTCTGACAAATAATTCAGCTCGAGAGTTGCTTGATTGTATTTAAATACATTGTCGAAATAGTCGAGTTTTATTTGCAGGGCAGTTTCGATGCTTGCTGCAAATTTTGTATAGTCAATCATTCCGTTTTCGAAGCTCAATTGTGCTGTTCGA
Source organism: Paludibacter sp. (assembly GCA_018054805.1). The sequence goes on from JAGPIU010000055.1 coordinate 2,542, forward strand.
AATATCTCGTTCACCAACCTGCTTCCGCTGGTATCGTGCAATTCTAAAAGTTCTTTATATTTTATGTGTGCATTGTGCAGTTCGGCTTCTTTAATTTTCAGCTTATCGGTTTCCAACCCACTAATAAGCAAATTCGCTTTGTGACTAATTTCGGATGCTTTTATTTTTGATCTACCGGCATTAAAAAACAAGGGCACAGCGAGTCCGGCTTCGAAACCATGATAATACCTGGCATTGGGATAGGCATTAGACCCAAGAAAATAATTCAGTTGAATATCGGGAAAGAGCTTGTTTTTTTCGACATTCACCTGTGCTTTACTGAGCAAATACTGATTTTTCAACCAATTCAAGTAAGGATTGGCACCATTGTCAAGTGCGATATACGACACACGAAGCAATTGCGACGACACCGTAAACACACTGTCGTAACCCATCAGCAACTTCAGCCTTGCCAATGAATTTGCGGCACTATACTTCAAATCGCTTAATTGTGACCTTACAAACTGTTGCTTGGCCTCAATATTGAGCAAATCGAGTGTACTGATATCTCCATTAGCTTCCCTGAGCACAGCAGCCCTATAAATATGCTGATACATACTGTCGAGATATTGATACACTTTAAATTTTTCGTTCGTCAGCTGAACTTCAACAAAGTTTAGCGAAACGGATTTTATAATTCGCTGTATTTCCATTTCTGCCCGATTGGCAGCTATGTCGCGCTCTATTCGCTTAGCCTTTAGCTCTGCGCCATAAAGCGTAGGAAAATCGAAGCGCTGCTCCACACTCCAAACTTTAAGCGGATAATTGTTTTCGGCAATATTGTTCTGATCTGTGCCATAACTTATCACTGTTTTGTCGATTTCCACAGCCGAAGATATCAGTGTTTTTTGCGCCTCTGTTTTAAAGTTGTATGCTTTAATTTCATTGTTGTGACGAAGCGTAATGTCAATAACCTGATCGAGCGTAATTTCTTTATTTTGAGCCATTAAAAAAGGCATAGGCATCAGAAACAGCAGTACGATAAGTGTTTGACGCGAACGAATAAACCGCAGAGGGAAAAACTTTAATCCTGTCACATTATAAAAAATCTCAAATAATAAAGGCAAAGCAATCATGGTCAGCATGGTGGACGTAAAAAGTCCGCCAATCACCACAGTTGCCAACGGACGCTGAACTTCCGCTCCGGCTCCGGTGGATATGGCCATTGGTAAAAATCCCATTGCCGCAGCTCCGGCTGTGAGCATCACAGGGCGAAGCCTGTTTTTAGTTCCCTGAATAATTAATTCCCTCATACTTAAGCCACCATGTTGTTTTAATTCTTTTAAATGCTCTATAAGGACAATTCCGTTTAGCACTGCAATACCAAACAGAGCAATAAAACCGACTCCTGCCGAAATACTAAAAGGCATTCCGCGTGCCCAAAGCAGCAACACACCACCCACAGTAGCCAAAGGAATGGCACTGAAAATCATCACAGCATCTTTAAGCGATTTAAATGCAAAATGCAGGAAAATAAAAATCAGCAAAAGAGCCACAGGCACAGCAAAAAGCAATCGATTGCTGGCATTTTGCAAATTCTCGAACTGTCCGCCATAAGTAATGTAAGTTCCGGGCGTTAGCTTAATATGCTGATCAATTTTGGCTTGTATATCAGTCACAACCGACTGCAAATCCCTGTTTCGTACATTCACACTCACTACCACTCTGCGGTGTGCATTCTCGCGCGATATTTTTGCCGGTCCTTCGGCATATTCAATATCAGCAAACTCGGACAGTCGCACCTGATTTCCGTTGGGCAAAGGCACCTGTAGTAGCCGAATATCCTCAATATCTCTGCGATTTGCGTCCGAAAAACGGGTGACTAAGTCGAATCGCTTCTCGCCTTCGAAAACGACACCGGCAGTTTCGCCACCAAAAGCAGTTGCAATATACTGGTTCAGTGTACGAATATCCACTCCGTAGTAAGCAATTCTAGATCTGTTGTAATTGATTTTGATTTGTGGCAATCCGGCCGTTTTTTCAAGAATCACATCACTGGCCCCGGGAATTTCTTCAATCAGCGATTTTATTTCCACTGCTTTTTTATCGATGTAAGCCAAATCGTCGCCAAAAATTTTAATTGCAATATCAGAACGCACACCGGTTATCAACTCATTGAAACGCATCTCGATAGGTTGTGTAAACTCGTACTCAATACCCGGAATTACCGATAGAGCTTCTTTAAATTTATCAGCAAGCTCCTCCTTTGTTTTTGCCGTTGTCCATGTATTGCGTGGTTTTAGTTTAATAATCATATCAATTTCCTCCATCGACATGGGGTCGGTAGGCACTTCGGCAGCCCCTATACGACTTACAATTTTATCAACTTCAGGGAATTGAGCCATCAGTATTTGTTCCATACGGGTGGTTGTTTCGATGGTTTTCGAAAGCGAAGTACCTGTTTTCAAAACAGGTTGAATCACAAAATCGCCCTCGTCGAGTGTAGGAACAAATTCGCCACCAATACGACTAAAAATAAAACCGGTAAAAACAAGCGATGCCAATGCAGCCCCGAGCACTATGCGTTTATGCCCACACGACCATTGAATGACAGGCAAATATGTTTTGTGTGCCAGGTTCATTATCCAGTGTGAAATATTCTTTTTATTAGTTTTCGCAGGTTTCAGAAACAGGGACGAAGCAACAGGCAGCCATGTCAGACCCATAATCATAGCCCCCACAATGGCAAAGGAAAAAGAGAGGGCCATCGGTTTGAACATTTTCCCTTCTACTCCTGTGAGCGAAAGAATTGGAATAAACACAATCAGAATAATGATCTGTCCGAAAATAGCGGACTTCATCATTTTGGATGCTCCATCAAACGATATGGCGTCCATCAAACTACTTCGTGCATCGCCTGTACTCTGATCAATTTCTTTTTTCCGTACCGAAATTCTGAGTGCAATAAACTCCACAATAATCACAGCTCCATCGATAATAATTCCAAAGTCGAGTGCGCCCAGACTCATCAGGTTGGCATCCACACCGAACACATACATCATGGAAATAGTAAAAAGCAACGAAAGCGGAATCATAGAAGTAATAACCAATGCCGAACGGATATTTCCTAACAACAAAAACACGGTAATCATTACAATCAAAGCCCCGAGAATCAGATTTTCAACCACCGTAAAAGTCGTTTTGGCAACCAATTCGCTTCTGTCCACTATAGGATTGATATACACACCTTCCGGTAAATTTTCCTGTATTTCGGCCACACGCATTTTCACTTCGTTGATAACCTGCTTCGAGTCAGCGTTTTTCAACATCATCACCTGTCCCAGAATTGTTTCACCCTTTCCGTTTGCGGTAATCGCACCATAGCGGTTTGCATGTCCGAAACGCACTTCGGCCACATTACTTATCAGAATAGGACTTCCTGGAGCACTACGAATCACAATACTTTCGATATCTTCGACCGATTTCACCTGTCCATCGCCACGAATAAAATAACTCTGATTTGTTTTCTCGATATATGAACCACCCGAGATACTATTGTTTGCCTCAAGTGCATTAAAAACCTCCATCAAGCTAACACCCAGCGCGTTTAATCGCTCCGGATCGATGGCTACTTCGTATTGTTTCAGATAACCGCCCCAGCTATTAATTTCCACCACCCCGTTAATTCCGGATAATCGTCGTTTGATAACCCAGTCCTGTATTGTACGCAGGTCGGCAGCGCTATACTTATCTTCGAAACCCGGTTTCAAATCGAGCGTATACTGATAAATCTCGCCCAAACCGGTAGTAATAGGCCCCATTTCGGGCTCACCGAAACCTTCAGGAATTTTCGCAGCAGCACTTTTTATCTTTTCGGCAATCAGCTGTCGTGGCAAATAAGTCCCCAACGATTCGTCGAAAACAATGGTAACTAACGAAATACCAAACTTCGAAACCGATCGGATTTCTTTTACGCCGGGCAAATTAGCCATTTCCATTTCCACAGGCGCAGTAATGTACTGTTCGATTTCCTGTGTGGATAAATTACCTGAGGTGGTGATTACCTGCACCTGATTGTTTGTAATATCGGGCACTGCACCCACAGGAATCATGAAAACAGCATACAAGCCAAAAGCTGCTATTGTAAGCGTAAACAGGATAACGATAAGTTTGTTTCTGATGCTAAAATCTATGATCTTCTCAAGCATAAAATTT
>JAGPIU010000056.1:0-4923 GCA_018054805.1 Paludibacter sp.
ACCACATCTTCCACATGTTCAAGTAATTCAGGCTCAATGTCCTGATAAATCTGCAACATGCCAGCATTTACAATTCCCATATCCATGCCTTCTTTAATGGCATAATACAGAAATACGGAATGAATCGCTTCGCGAACCACATTGTTTCCACGAAACGAGAACGAAAGATTACTCACACCACCACTGATTTTAGCATACGGCAAATTTTGTTTAATCCAACGTGTGGCATTTATAAAATCAACTCCGTAATTATTATGTTCTTCAATGCCTGTGGCAATAGCCAATACATTGGGGTCGAAAATAATGTCCTGAGGCGGAAAACCAACCTTGTCGACAAGCAAGCGATAAGCACGCTCACAAATTTGTGTTTTGCGTTCGAAGCTGTCGGCCTGACCTTTTTCGTCGAATGCCATTACAACAACTGCTGCACCATAAGCGCGGATTTTGCGTGCTTTATCCAGAAAATCCTCTTCGCCTTCCTTCAGACTTATCGAATTTACAATGCATTTTCCCTGTACACATTTCAGTCCGGCTTCGATCACTTCCCATTTCGAAGAGTCAATCATAATGGGCACACGCGATATTTCGGGTTCCGAAACCACGTAATTCAGGAATGTAATCATCTCCTCTTTCGATTCGAGCATGGCATCGTCCATATTTATGTCGATAATCTGCGCGCCATCTTCCACTTGCTTGCGTGCAATGGTCAGAGCTTCCTCGTATTTTTTTTCGTTTATCAAACGCAGAAACATTTTCGAACCGGCTACATTGCAACGTTCGCCGATGTTTGTGAATAAGGATTCTTCGTTCAGAATAAGGGCTTCGAGTCCTGATAACTGAAGATCGGTGCTGGCTTTCGCCGGTTTTCTCACTTCCCGGCCTTCAATCAGTTTCTGGTATTCGGCAATGTGATCGGGTGTCGTTCCACAGCAACCTCCTATGATATTTACCAGTTTTTCGTCGAAATATTCTTTTACCTGCGAGGCCATCATTTCGGGCGTTTCGTCATATTCGCCAAACTGGTTGGGAAGTCCTGCATTTGGGTAAGCGCTTACGAAGCAAGCGGCATGTGCACTGATTTCCTCGAGATAGGGTTTTAAATCTTTTGCTCCGAACGAACAGTTCAGACCAATGGAAAATAGGTTAGCATGCCCTACTGAGGCCAGAAAAGCACGAATAGTTTGTCCTGAAAGAGTGCGACCGCTTGTGTCGGCCACAGTAGCCGACAGCATAAGTTCCACACGTTTGCCAAGTTCAGCCATAGCTTCTTCGGCTGCAAAAATGGCGGCTTTGGCATTCTGGGTATCGAAAATGGTTTCGATAAGCAGCGCATCCACGCCGCCTTCAATCAGAGCAAGTATCTGTTCCTTGTAAGCCGACACCAGATCGTCGAAACTCACTGCACGGTAAGCAGGATTGTTTACATCGGGAGACATAGAGGCTGTTTTGTTGGTCGGACCCACTGCTCCGGCTACAAAACGCGGTTTCTGAGGATTTTTTGCGGTATATTTGTCGGCTGCTTTGCGTGCCAGGCGTGCTGCTTCGGCATTTATTTCGGTTACCAAATGCCCCATGCCGTAATCTTCCATCGAAATTCGCTGGGCATTGAAAGTATTCGTTTCAATAATATCGGCGCCTGCTTCGAGATATTTGCAATGAATGCCGTAAATAATGTCAGGCTGAGTAAGTACCAAAAGGTCGTTGTTGCCTTTTTGGAGAATTTCGCTATTTGCAAAGCGTGAACCCCGATAATCTTTTTCCACCAGTTTGTGGCGTTGAATCATGGTTCCCATTGCACCATCCAAAATAAGGATGCGGTTTTCGGGTATATTTTTTAAATTCATTTTTTCTTGATTTTGAATGCAAAGATAACGCTATTTCAATAAAAAACGACCCTGTTCGAAATTCTGAACAGGGTCGTTATAACCATTTTGCTATAAATTCGTTGAAAAAAGTTTCTGAATATCACTTTTCAGTTAAATGCAGAATCACTTTTTCCACTGCTTTTTCGCAAACAGGACAGAAGGCTTTGGCATCGTTGGTACGCATTCGGCAGTCATACGAAGGGCGATACATTCCTTTGGTAAGATAGCCACCGCCTTCGAATACACCAATGCCGCCCGTTTTATTTTTGTCGGTTACAGGCGTTGGGATGGGAGTTCCTTTGGGTAACATATTTTTCCATTTGGTATCGAAATTCACCAGCGAAGTGATATTGGGTTCCCAGGGTTCTTCTGTCAGATTATACATTCCGTCGAGCACGTCACTATCATAAAAATACTCATCGCCCAGTCCGGCGAAAGAATGTCCGAACTCATGCACTACCACTTCGGCCTGCGCACGTTTACTGCCGGCCGATGCAAATGCGTAAAAATTATATATGCCACCGCCACCATATTCGGGCGTATTGGCAAGCACATAAATGGCATCGTAAGGAACAAGCGCTGCATAATCGCGAATGCTGAAAGTGGCTGGCGAAGTGAGGTATCGGGGAGAGTAAAAAGTATAATAATGCGAGCGAACAGCAGTATTCAACCAGTTGTCCTTGTGTGGCATACTTATTCCGCTTTGCTCCGAAACAGCCGCCACGGCATATACATTTATGCGGTTACGATACTTTATAAAGGGTTCGTGGGTAAATAAATGGTCGGCCAGACGCGCTGCATCTTCAAAGAATTTTTCCTGTTCGGCTGCCGTATAACCTTCGGCTATCACCACAATGTCCACAGCTTTGTCGGGGCTTGCAGGTTTCAGAATTTCCCTGACAGGTACTTTGGGTAACTGGTTTCTTCGAATCAGTTTATCCTCAGGCGAAACATTGAATGACAGCAAGGTCTCCCAACTGTCGAATCCTTTGCGTTTGTCAATATTGATTTTTACGGCTTTTTTTGGAAAAGGAATCTGTACCGTTTGTTCAAAACATTTTTTCATCAACTTAGCTTCAGGAGTGGTTTGCCATTCGAAATAAAGCGTACTAAATCCGTCGGTATAAATAAGTTGATTGCTGAGCGAATCGAAAACCTGAATGCGGTTCTGCCCCAGATTCAAATCGGTTGAAAGCTGCGCACGCCGTCCACCCCATAAGGGCTCTTCGGACAACTGATGAAGCCAGGCTGTAGTGGTTTTTTCGTCGCCACAAAGTTGAAAATCAATGCGAAAGGCTTTGTTCTGAAAGAAATTGTTGTAATCCTGCGAACGTGCAGGCATTAGGAAAATAAAAAAGAGGAAAATGCTGATGAAAAACTTTCTCATGGGAGTAACTATTTTAAGCGCAAATTAAATCAAAATTTATGAGAATTAACGCCCATTTTTCAGCATTTTTCCATCCTCGCGACGGAGTTTCCTCTTTTTTCAAATATCAACGATTTGCTTTTGCAACATATTGGAGTTTGCTTTTTCCAATTTCTGTGAATTTACGAGTATTTAAGTTTGCCCCGGGAGAATTCATTGCTAAATTTGAAACTGACTTTGATAATTGAAACGCCTCAATATAGGTATCGTTAAGTCTACATCATTCTTGTGTGTCTTTGAGTAGTAATCCTATTACATTGCCCATCGCGTGCGCTATTACATTTATATCCGATTGATATGAATTACTTATACCAATCATTTTTCCATTTATTGGAATTTTACAAATATTTTTTCCGCTACTTTAATTCCATAAATTGGCAGCTTGGACCATTGCATTTTCAATAGGAGCCGGCGAAATAAAATTTGCCAGAATAGTTACACTTCGATAACTGTGATTTACAACCACATCATGATTTGCCTTGGTTTGCAATGCTGTCAATAAAAACAGGAGAATAGCGATGGAGAATATTTTTCATTTTACCTGAATATTTAAGATGATTGAAAATTATGTTTTATCATATGACGATTGAAATAAAACAATATTACATCGTTTATCGATAAATTTACGCAAAATGCAATAATTTTTCAATTATCCATCGGAAAGAGCTTAAAATCAGCATTCAGGAAATTTCATTTTTTTTGTCAGAAACCGTTTTTTATTTTGTTTCGGGTGAACAGACTGAATGCTTTGTCATACAAAAACCGTGGTTTCGTCGGGAATTGGCCGAAACTAAACGATTTTAGGTTGCGGCAGGAGCTTGATAACCATAATTTTGCAGCATAAAATTTTCAAACTCAAAATAAAATGGAAAAAGAAATCAAAAATTCGTTTCACAAAGGTGCTGCCAAAGGTCTTGGATTTGGAATCACTTTAATGCTTATTGGTGTTCTGTTTTTGGGATTCAATTTCGGACTGTTGCCAGCCGAATTAAAACGTGTCGTTTTTTCGTGGCCGATGTTACTTATTTTCCTGGGAGTTGTGAACTGGATAAAACGTAAACCATTTTCGGGAACTGTACTCTTTATAATTGGTGCATTTTTTATTTTCCCACGCATCATCAATGCTTACCCAGAGTCATTCCCGGGCATTAACGGCGATTTTACACATACCTATTGGCCATTGTTGCTTATTGCTGCGGGATTACTGCTGATTATGAGTAAGCTTTTGGGTAATAAATGGGGATTTGCCGAATGGGATCACGGATATAATCAGAAACAATATTCACGTACACAGGGAAGCATGGGTTCTTTCGAGAAAAACGCCATTTTTGGTAGTGGCGAACATATTGTACTCGATCCGGAATTTAAAGGCGGCGAACTGAATGCAATATTTGGTGGAATATCGCTCGACCTGCGCAAAACAAATCTACCGGTTGGCGAAACAAGACTTGAAGTAAATGCAATTTTTGGCGGTGTGACAATTCTGGTACCACGCGAATGGCATATTGAATCGAATATCGATGCTGTGTTTGGCGGATTCGAGGACAAAAGAGCTTTGAACGATCCGCTTGATCCGACCCGCCGACTGATAATTACAGGTTCGTGTGTGTTTGGTGGTGGTGAACTGAAGAA
>JAGPIU010000056.1:5023-6647 GCA_018054805.1 Paludibacter sp.
ATTAAATCACAGTTACAAATCCGCCTTCGGGAAGAATTTCCACTTCAATGCGGTTGTTTTGAACCTGAAGTTCTTTTTGTGAGAACGATTGTTTGGTATCACCTTCGGTAATAATGGTTGCTGAACTCAGGCCCGATTTGCCAGCAAACGAAAGATCGAGCACAAATGTGCGTTTTTCCTTACCCGAATTAATACCAGCCACATACCATTTGCTACCACTACGGCGCGCAAGAACCACATATTTTCCGGGATACCCGTCCAGCAGTTTTACATCGTCCCACTGAGCAGGCACTTCACGGAGAAATGTCTTTACATAATCAGGTTGTTTTTCCATCACTTCAGGAATTTCCACAAAATGCTGAACGCCCGATTGTAAAACAACTGTTGTAGCCAGTTCGAGCCCGTTTCCGGTGCGGCGTTTTTTGCCGGGAATATCACCCAGACAAAGCGGAGTGTAATCCATTGGTCCTACCACATTACGCGCAAAACTCATCATAGTAAGGTGTTTTGCAGCCATATCGGCATCGCTTTGATTGAACGTGATAAACTCGTAACCACGAATCGATTCCATGGTCATCAAGTGCGGAAAAGTGCGCGACCAGCCACGTGGTACGGTAGTTCCGTGAAAATTGATCATGAGTTTATAGTCGGCTGCATCTTTCAGCATGTCGTAATAATACTGAATAGAACTTTGTCCGTCGCCGGGCCAGAAATCCACTTTCACTCCTTTTACGCCCATTTTGCTGATACGTTCAAACTCCTTACGGCGTGCATCACGCTCTACAAGTGCTCCTTTTGGAGAATAAGTTGTGCTATTCCAAACTCCCGACGAATTGTACCAAAGCAACACACCCACATTCTGACTATTGGCCTGCGCAATAAGTTCAGCCACTTTTTCGTACCCGATTTTTTTATCCCAGTCGGCATCGATCAGGCAGTACTGCCAGTTCATTTTCGAAGCATATTCAATAAATTTCTGCTGTACGGGGAAAATGGTATAGTCATCCTTCAGCAAGCCCCAACTCCACGACGATTTTCCGGGTTTTACCCAACTGAAATCAGCTTTTTTGTCGGCTGCTGGCGCCATATCGCTTACCATTTGCGATTCAACCACAGTGGCCAGCGAACCAACCACAATGACACGCCATGGTGATACAGGATTTTTTGAAATTACATAATTCGGGTCGTTGTCGTCCACCATTTCGCCTTTTTGCGGAAAGCCAATGCTGTACTCGCCATTGGGCGATTCCTGTGCAAGACGTGTTCCCACAAAGTCGGGAGTGAGTCCGGCTTCGGTAATCAGCACCCAGTTGTTACCTGTTTTAAAGAGCGCCGGAAACGACCAACCTGCCTTTTGCGGAGCTTTTGTTCCTACAGGCATATCGTATTCGTATTGTTCCTCATAACTCGGCTGCGTTTCAGCCCATCCGGTTTCAGCATCGGCATGCGGATGAAGCCATGCACGCGCCGAAGCATTGAAGCGGAAAGTGGTTTGTTCCGATTTTACTGCAATGGCTTTAGGCGCTTTTGTGGAATAACGGAAAGCTGCTCCTTCGTTCGTGGCACGAAAATCTACGTTCAGCGTTTTTCCTGCTTTGTTTTTGAGTTTTATCGTGGCTTCGCG
>JAGPIU010000057.1 GCA_018054805.1 Paludibacter sp.
GTTATTTTGTGCCAATAATAATTATGAGTGATTCAGTAAAAAACAAAACATTGCTGGTTTTGCTGGGACCTACGGGTGTTGGTAAAACGGATATTAGTCTCGAAATAGCCAGGCATTATGGTTGTCCTATTGTGTCGTCGGATTCGAGGCAGTTTTATCGCGAGCTGAAAATTGGTACTGCAGCTCCCACCGAAGCGCAATTGAGCGCGGTAAAGCATTATTTTATCGGAACTCATTCAATTCACGACGAATATAGTTGCGGACAGTATGAACTGGATGTGATGAAACTGCTCAGTGAGCTGTTTGTGGAGAATGATGTGCTAATGCTTGTGGGTGGCTCTATGATGTATATCGATGCCGTATGTCAGGGCATGGACGATATTCCTTCGGTGGATGCCGGCATACGCGAATTCTGGAAAAATGAGTACGCCACTAAAGGACTTGGATTTATTCAGGAAGAGTTAAAAAGACTCGATCCCACACATTATAATGAGGTGGATTTAAAGAATTATAAGCGGTTGCTACATGCACTTGAAATTTGCAGTATCACAGGAAAACCATTTTCGGATATCCGGACAGGGAAAAAGAAAGTACGTCCGTTTAATATTGTGAAAGTGGGATTGAACCGGGAGCGTGAGGAGCTTTACGAACGTATCAATAAGCGTGTTGATCAAATGATGCAGGAGGGGCTGCTGGCCGAGGCCGAACAGTTTTATTCTTTCAGACATCTGAATACGCTGAATACTGTAGGTTACAAAGAGCTTTACGAATATATGGATGGTAAATGGGATTTGGATTTTGCTGTAAATATGATCAGGCAGGATTCGCGTCGGTATGCAAAAAGACAGCTTACCTGGTTTAACCGCGACAAAGAAATTGTATGGTTTCATCCCGACGACAAAGAGGCTGTTTTCCGCTATTTAAAAAATGTAATAAATAAATGATATGCAGGTTTTTGAGAATATATCGCTGAAAAAATATCATACATTCGGAATAGATGTAAAGGCGCGTTATTTTGTTGAATATACATCGGTTGATGCACTAAAAACCTTTCTGAAGTCCGGTTTCCTTTCGGAGCATAAAATGCTGCATATAGGTGGCGGTAGTAATTTGTTGTTTTTGAACGATTATGATGGCATAATTCTTCATTCGGCAATTAAAGGCATTGAATTGCTTGGGTCCGACGACAATATCGTGACTGTAAAAGTTGGTGCTGGCGTTGTTTGGGACGATTTTGTGCAGTATTGTGTGGATAATGATTGGTATGGAGCAGAGAATTTGTCGTTAATTCCCGGAGAAACAGGCGCATCGGCTGTGCAGAATATTGGTGCATATGGTGTTGAGGTAAAGGACCTTATTGAAACAGTGTACGCGGTTGAAATTTCGAGCGGAGACGAAGTGGCTTTTACCAATGCTGAATGTGAATATGGTTATCGCGAAAGTGTGTTTAAAGGCAGACTAAAAGGCAAATTTATTGTTACTTCTGTGGTTTTCAAACTGAGTCGCCAACCTGAATTTAAACTCTCGTATCAGCATTTGGAAGCTGAAGTGCTCAAAAATGGAGTAGTCAATTTGCCCAATGTGCGCAATACGATTATTGCTGTGCGTCAGTCGAAATTGCCCGATCCTGAAGTGCTGGGAAATGCAGGGAGCTTTTTTATGAACCCTGTTGTTCCTAAAAGTCTTTTTCTGGATTTGCAAACCCTATATCCGGAAATGCCGCACTACTATGTTTCAGAAACGGAGGAAAAAGTGCCTGCCGGATGGCTTATCGACCGTTGTGGCTGGAAAGGGCGGCGTGTAGGAAATGCAGCCGTACACGACAAACAAGCGCTTGTGATTGTAAACTGTGGAGGTGCTTCAGGACAGGAAATTGCCGATTTATCGGAGCAGATAAGAGAAAGCGTGCGTTCCAAATTCGGAATTGAACTGGTGCCTGAAGTGAATTTTGTAAGCTGATATTTCTCCGTTTTTTTTTGATTCTCAACTATTCAGATTATTGTCTTTTAAAGGCCGGATTATTTGACATTCAAACTATTTAGCTGTCTAACCAACTAACCGTCAGACCGGACATACGGGTCAGCCGGTTTTATTCGAAAATTTTTCTCTCGTCAAGTGCTTTTTGATATTTTCTTGCATTCACTTGATGTTCGGCATAGGTGGCTGCAAAATTATGTTCGCCATTGAGCGTTTCTTTGGCACACATAAAAATGTAGTTATGCTTTTCGTGGTTCAATACAGCATCTATACCAGAGGCTGTAGCCAAACGAATTGGTCCTGGAGGCAGTCCTTTGTTTTTGTAAGTATTGTAGGGCGATTGAGTGCGCAAATGAGTGCCCGTAATGCGTCGCAGACTGAAATCGCCATAAGCAAATTTTACCGTGGGGTCGGCCTGAAGTGGCATGTCGGTTTTCAGTCGGTTGATGTACAATCCGGCCACTATTGGACGTTCTGATTTGCTGTTGGTTTCTTCCTCCACAATTGAAGCCAGGGTGCTGACCTCCACAGGAGTCATGGGCATAAGAGCTGCTTTTTCTTTGCGTTCATCGTTCCAGAACCGATCATATTCCTTCTTCATTCTCTCAAAAAGCTCATTCGCATCCATGTCCCAGAAAACCTCGTAAGTATCCGGAATAAACAAAGCTACCGAGGTGTTTGGATTGAGTTCATATTTTGTCAGAAAAGCAGAATCGTTTAAATGTTGCAAAATACTTGCCGAGTCGGCCATTATTTGTCTGGAAAGTCTGCCGGCAAGTTGCTCTTTTGTTCGTATATTGTTGAATGTGAGTTTTAAAGCGCTTTGTCTTCCGGTTTTAAGTTTATGTACAAGGCGTAAGTTGCTTATGCCCGGATTGATTTCGTAGCGTCCCGGTTTTATATTTTTGTAACCATATACTTTTGCAGTCAGCGTAAAGGTAAATACACTTCTTAGCACTCCTGTTTCGGAAAGCTGATGGGTGACAGTTTCAAATGTCGAATTGTCGGGGATAAGGAGGTATTGGCTTTTGTTGCCGGATGTATGACTGTTAGGGGCTAAAAGTACATAAGCAGTAAAAAGCACTGCAAGGATCGCCAATAAGCCAATATTCAGCAGTACGGGGCTGATGCGTTTGTTTTTTTTCATTCAGATTTCGATGTTTGGAAAGCTGTTTCTTTTAGTTTTTACAGACGAAATAATTCGCTGATTTTGCCTGCAAAAATAACCAATAGTTTTGAATTTTATTTATTCCCGACTAAAAACAAAAAACAGAGAAATTTATTTTCGGTTAAGATACTTAATTTCAGCTCTGATTGCTTGTGAATGCAGAATTCTGCATCGGAAAATGTATTTTTGGTTTTGATAATTCAAAACTCTTTCCTATATTTGCACCCGCAAAAGCGAAGTAAGGAAGTTTGGGTGAGTGGCTGAAACCACCAGTTTGCTAAACTGACGTACGGGCAACCGTACCACGAGTTCGAATCTCGTAGCTTCCGCTCAGGAACGTCGTTATCCATCCGGATAGCGACGTTTTTTTGTTGTTTGTAATTAATTGTGTATCGGGTTAAAATGCGTATCTTTGCATATAAATAACGATAGAATATATGAGATTTGACGAACTTCCGCTTTGCGATGCTGTGCTCGATGGTTTGCAGGCGATGAATTTTAAAGAAGCAACCCCTGTGCAGGCTGAAACAATTCCTGTAATTTTGGATAAACGCGATGTAATTGCTTGTGCCCAAACAGGTACCGGTAAAACAGCTGCTTTTATTTTGCCTCTGCTTCATAATTTACAATCGAAGCCTCATCCCGACGACAAGGTAAATGCCATTATCATGGCGCCAACCCGTGAACTGGCACAGCAAATCGATCAGCAAATGGAAGGGTTTTCGTACTTTACTTCATTTTCGTCGGTAGCTGTGTATGGTGGCAACGATGCCGCAGCCTGGGATGTACAACGACGTGGTTTGCAAAAAGGAGCTGATGTGGTGATTGCCACTCCCGGAAGACTTATTTCGCATATCAACCTTTACGATATCGATTTTTCGTGTGTGGAATATTTTATACTGGATGAAGCCGATCGTATGCTCGATATGGGATTTTTCGATGATATTATGCAGGTTGTGAAACGATTACCTGAAAATCGTCAAACCATTATGTTTTCGGCAACTATGCCTCCCAAGATCCGTCAGTTGGCAAAAACTATTCTGAATAATCCTGTTGAAGTGAAAATTGCCGTGTCGCGTCCACCCGAAAGCATTATGCAGACAGCTTATGTTTGCCACGAGTCACAGAAAACGGGCATAGTTCGTCATCTTTTTGCCGATCAAAATCTGACAAAGGTGATTATTTTTGCCGGTTCGAAAATAAAGGTAAAAGAACTTTATAAAACTTTCCGTCAAATGGGGCTTTCGGTTGGCGAAATGCATTCCGATCTTGATCAGGCACAGCGAGACCATGTGATGCATGAGTTTAAAAATAATCGTGTGTCGGTACTTGTGGCGACGGATATTGTTTCGCGCGGAATTGATATTGATGATATTTCGCTGGTTATTAATTTTGATGTGCCTCATGATGCTGAGGATTATGTGCACCGTATTGGTCGTACAGCGCGTGCCAGTGCCAAAGGAATGTCGATTACTTTTGTGTCGGAGGATGAGCAGTACAAGTTCAAACAGATTGAAGATTTTCTGGAAAAAACCATTTATAAAATACCAATGCCCGAAGAACTTGGTGAGGCGCCTGAGTATAATCCGGAACTACATCGGAGGGGAAGTAAAACTTTTTCGGCAGGTAAAGGGCGTTTTAAACGTAAAGGTCCGCGGCGTTAATGATTAGGTGTCATATAATAGATATTGATGTCGTTTTTTTTGATTCTATAATTATGAATATTAGCTACAATAGCTTTAAAGGTTGATTGTAAAGTTTTTTCGGAAATATTTTAAAATATTTCCGTTTTTTATTGCAAATTATCAGAATTAACCTTACTTTTATGCCGTTAATTATTTATGTTTAACCTCAAAATCTGTATTTATGTCTGTAAATAAAGTTATCTTAGTTGGAAATGTGGGTAAAGATCCCGAAGTTCGTTACCTCGAAAAAAATGTGGCAGTTGCAAACTTTACCTTAGCTACTACCGAGCGTGGATTTACAATGCAAAACGGAACTCAGGTTCCTGAGCGTACTGAATGGCACAATATCGTCGCCTGGCGCGGATTGGCCGAATTGGCCGAGAAGTACATTCGCAAAGGTGCGCACTTGTACATAGAGGGGAAAATTCAGACCCGCTCATGGGAAAAAGAAGGTATTAAACGTTACACAACCGAAATTTATGCTGAAGCCATTCAGATGCTTGGTAAAAAGCCCGATTCGGTTGAATCGCATACAGCAACAGTCGCGGCTGCACCCGAGCCTGATGTACAGGCACCTCCGCATGCAGCTGATGATCTTCCGTTCTGATACAAAAAAAGCGCTTTAAAGCGCTTTTTTTATTTTGCAGCAATGGTTTCAATTTCCACCAAAGCTCCGAGTGGTAAGTCTTTTACTGCAAATGCCGATCGGGCAGGGCATTCGGTAGCATAATACTTTTTGTATACTTCATTCATGCCGGCAAAGTTGGCTATGTCCGATAAAAAGACTGTTGATTTTACGACATCGCTGAAGCTGTAACCTGCCTCGGTTAATATTGCTTTTATGTTCGCAAAAACCTGCTCAGCCTGTCCTGCGACATCTGATGCTTCAATCTTTCCCACCTCCGGATTTACGGGCAACTGTCCCGAAATGTAAAGTGTACCATTGGCTTCTACAGCCTGGCTATATGGTCCAATGGCTGCCGGTGCATTGCTTGTGTTGATAATTCGTTTCATTATTATGCTTTTTATTTGAAATTTGATTCTGATACAAAAATAATAAAAAGCCACCAATATCAGCTGTCCTTCTGTTTTTGTAACTTGAATCTCATTTTTTTTATATGATTGATTAGAGTGTATATAATGCTGTTTTGCAATTGATTGCGTAGAAATGTGACGTTAATTCTATTGTATGGGATGATAATAAATTGTTTATTTTGATAGATTTGAGGTCAATTAATTACATATTTATCAAATTTTAAATCAATTCATTATGAGAAAAATCTTTACCCTATTATTTGTATTGTGTATACCAAGTTTTATGTTTGCATTAAATCTGACTGTTACCGGTAATTTTCCGGGTAATAGCTAGAATAATTCAAACCCGGATTATCTTATGACCGAGATTGGAACTACCGGAGTTTATATGCTGGAAAAAACTTTGCCCGCAGGGACTTATGATTTTAAGATTTTCAATACCGGGGCTTGGGATGGAGCGGGTATTGGTGACGATCGTCAAATAATACTAACTGCCGAAAAAACTGTGAAATTCTATGCAAAGATGAATGGTTCACAAATATTATTCTACTCAGATGCGCAGGAAATTTATGTGATTGGGGCTGCTGTGGGAGGCTGGGTTTTAGCCAACGCCAAGTTAATGACCAACAATGCTGCTGATGCTACTTATACTGCTGATGTGGTGGGTGGTAATTATAAGCTTGTTGTAAAAGATAAAAACGGAGCCATTGTTTGGAACGATATTACCCCAAGTGAGATGACTGTAACAGCTAACGGAAATCATAC